>JAAUOQ010000458.1 GCA_012034795.1 Leptolyngbyaceae cyanobacterium CRU_2_3 | reverse complement strand
ATTCATGTTCAAAATATAACGTCAACGATCAAGAATGATGATCAAGCAGGATTGGGCGAGGAGTGATTAGAACTATCTATGAGTACATCGTTGTTTTCAGATGGATCGCGACAAGCGATCTCCCCCCTCTCGGTTCAACTCGCTCTTTCAGTGGTTGTCCCGGTTTATAACGAAATTGAGAGCATTCCGCGATTGGTAGAAGCGATCGCTTCAACGCTGCAAGACAATCAACTCAACTACGAAATTATCTGTGTGGATGATGGCTCTAGTGATGGCTCAGCAGATTTATTGCGGCAAATTGCTGGCGATCGCACCGATCTAAAAGCCGTTTTGCTGCGCCGCAACTATGGACAAACAGCCGCAATGGCAGCCGGCTTCAATCATTGTCAAGGTCAGGTGATCATAACCTTAGATGGCGATTTGCAGAATGATCCGGCCGATATTCCTCGCTTGCTGGAAAAACTAGACGAAGGCTACGATTTGGTCAGCGGTTGGCGCAAGCAGCGACACGATGCGGCTCTGACTCGTCTGCTGCCTTCTAAAATTGCCAACTGGCTAATTGCCAAAGTCACCGGAGTAGCAATTCACGATTATGGCTGTTCTCTCAAGGCCTATCGAGCAGAACTCGTGATGGATATGAATCTCTATGGGGAACTCCACCGATTCTTGCCTGCCCTAGCCTTTATTGAGGGAGCCAGAATTGCTGAGATTCCGGTGCGACACCATGCCCGTCAGTTTGGTCGCAGTAAGTATGGCTTGGGACGCACGCTGCGGGTTCTAATGGACTTGTTCACCATCTTCTTTATGAAGCGGTTTTTGACTCGCCCTATGCATGTGTTTGGGCTATTCGGCTTATTGTCAATGGCATTGGGAATTGGGGTAGGAATTTATCTCACCTTCCTCAAACTGACGATGGGAGAGGATATCGGCAGTCGCCCTCTCCTAATCCTGGCAGTTGTCCTGTTTTTGGCTGGCATCCAGCTTTTGAGTTTTGGCCTATTGGCTGAACTATCTATGCGAACCTATCACGAGTCTCAAAATCGCCCTATTTATCGGGTCCGGGAAGTGGTTGGGGCCAGAATGCCCCAATAACCAGGATATCCCAGTGCAAGAATGTCCCAGTGCACCGATCGCCTCATTCTTCCTGATCTGAGAGATTTGGGCAGCAAATTTAGGCAAAATTTAGGCGGCAGATTTGGGCGCGAGTAGGACATGGCCCTATCCCTACGAGAATGGCCATGTCCCTACGAGAACGGTTGCTACATTCACGCCACGCTTTACTAGTTACTGCCTGTACTAGTTGCTGCCTGTAAAGGTCACTTCTGGGAACTTGCTTTGAGCCTCAGCCATCGATTGCCGCTTGCCTTCTTCCTGCCAGTAATTAATCACTTCAGTCGCTTTATTAAGCAACTCAATGCGGTCAGTTTCAGAAATCCAGTGCTTTTCTTCAAGCGTAGACTTTAATTGTTCCCAGGCATCATTGCGAGGCCAGAAAAAATAGGATGTTAGCGGACTCGTACCTTTTCCAACAATTTGATCCACAGCCAGAGCTACATCTTTTTCCAGCCAGAGAACCTTCAGAATGAATTTAGCCAAACAAAACCTCCCGAACCGCCTCAAGGCGTTCCCAATTATCCGTACAACCCTCTATAGTAATGCATGGTTCTCTAGGATGACCACGTTCCCTTTAGCCTATTGTTGTTGACTCTGACCTACACAACATAAACTTCATGCTGTCCATATTCAGGCTGTTCATAGGAGATTTTGGTGCTCACTGCGATCGTTGTTTTTGATATTGATGGAGTAGTACGAGATGTGGGTGGCTCCTATCGACGAGCCTTGGCAGATACGGTCGAACAGTTCACGCAGGGCGCTTACCGTCCTTCACAAGCAGATATTGATCGGCTCAAGAGCGAAGGGCTGTGGAATAATGACTGGGAAGCTTCCCGTGAGATGATTGATCGCTACGCCGAGGCAGAGGGTAAGCCACGAACCAGCCTCAGCGTAGACTATGAAGCTGTGGTAGATTTTTTCCAGCGTCGCTATCGAGGCGAAAACCTGGAGAATCCAGAGCAGTGGACAGGCTACATAGTCGATGAACCCTTGTTATTAAGCCCTGCTTACCTGGAACGGCTGACTGAAGCGGGGATGTCCTGGGGGTTTTTCAGCGGAGCAACGCGGGGTTCAGCCCGATTTGTCCTGGAAAAACGCCTGGCGCTACAGTCGCCCGTCTTAGTGGCGATGGAAGATGCTCCTGGTAAACCTGACCCCACAGGATTGTTTCAAGTCACCCAGCAGCTAACAGCGTCAGAAGAGATGCCTGTAATCTATGTGGGTGATACCGTAGCCGATATGCAAACGGTTCAAAATGCGCGATCGCAGCTTCCCCATCGTCTCTGGATCGGGGTTGGCATATTACCCCCGCACACCCAACACTCTCAAGAGTATCAGGATGCTTATATTGCTCAGTTACAAACTAGCGGAGCGGCGATCGTGCTAAGTAACGTAGAGCAACTAACCCCTGAGAGAATCCGGCAATTGCTGTAGCACCAATACCTACAGCCCATTAACTTTATTTTGTTTTGCAGAGAGCCTCAACCTTGATCAACAGGTTATACAGCCACTCTAGCCCCAGTGAGCTAATCCAGACGGGGACTACAGGGGCGGTTGGATCAAGCTGCTGCTCAACCAGATTCTGATAGACGATTTTCATGGATGGTACTTTGCAGCGATGTCTAGCCGATGCGACTACTCACCCATCCTAAGTTTCAATCGACTCAAAGTTCAATCGGCCTAGGGGTATAAGTAGTTCCCTACGATTTTAAATCGACAGGCAACCGGCTACATGAAATCTCTATGAAGCCCTATAAGATTACAGAAAAGATGTGCGTATGGCTCTAGGTGGGTAGCTCTAGCAATGGGACTTTAGCTGAGGTTGCGTTTGGGGTTTGGCTCCCGAACGCGACTTTTGGGTTTTAAAAGCTTGTATGTAATTTCTACAACAGAAGAGGGAATCACGATAAACCAAAAAATTGCCCCTAGAACCACAACAGTCCAAGACTTTCTATCTGTCTTAGTTACGGAACCGTCTGACCAATAAATGCTCAACAAGATGCAGAAAACGAGCAGAGCAACGGTTAGATAAAGAGTAACAAAATTTACTTGCATTCCCTTAACCTGCGTTGTTATGGCTATTCATAGTATCAAACTGCTGCCATAGCCTGAAGTGATCAGGATAACCCTCCATAATTATTAAACTTTAGAAAGGAGAAGATGGGTATAAAAATTTCTCTACTTCAACTTAAGAAACTTATCCAGCGCTGCTACCATTGCAGGAGTCCAACGACGAGTGTGGCAACCCAATCTAGATCTTTGTAACGTCGATCTAAACCTACTGCGGCAACCCAGTTGCTTTCAGCTTCGCCCCGATTGCCGCTTACCCAAAGGGCGGCTGTGAGGGCAGCGCGCATATCAGCAAATTGAGGATACTTGCGAACTAAATTTTTCATAATCTGGATCGCTTCGTTCGTCTGCCCTACCTCATAGAGGGCAAGCGCGCAGTTGGCGCGGGCAAAGGCAAAGTTTGGTGCCATGTCAGCCGCTTTTCTGTAGTCAGCGATCGCCGCTTCCCACTCTCCCAACCCTGCTTCGGCGTTGCCACGATTATTGAAAGCCGCC
>JAAUOQ010000457.1 GCA_012034795.1 Leptolyngbyaceae cyanobacterium CRU_2_3 | reverse complement strand
TTCAATCGGCCAATAGCCCACTGTTTTACCGCCCAAACTGGAAATTTTTTCTTCCAAAATCCCCATCGCATCTTGGAAATTGTCGGCATAGCCGACCTGGTCGCCTGCACCAAAATAGGCTACCTTTTTGCCCTGGAAGTTGACTTGATCTAGCTCTTCGTAGAGTCCATCCCAGTCACTTTGCAATTCTCCAATATTCCAAGTGGGGCAGCCCACTATAATACATGCAAACTCTTCAAAATCAGATGGTTCAGCGTCAGAAACATTATAGAGGTCAACTACGCTAGAACCTCCCAATGCTTTTTGGATCAGTTCTGCGATCGTTTCGGTGTTACCTGTTTGAGTTCCAAAAAATAGACCAATTTTTGCCATAGTAACCTCTTGCACATCAAGTTTGAAAAGATAGTCAATGCTGAGCATTGAGTTTTAGAGCATTGAGTTTTAAGCCAGGCATAACACTACTGACTTAGATTCATGGCCAAACGGGCGCGGTAGGCATGCCAAATATGTCCTACCAGGATGAGAATCCCGATGAATATTTGAACATTACTGAGACCGAGGCGATCGCGGCCATAAAACTCAACTGGATACACAGTTACATTCACTGCAACAAATGCTGCCGAGACAAAGGCCATGAACGCTAATCCTCCTAAGCTGTAAGACAGCAGAGCTTCAGCGTTGGTTGTCAAAATCTTGTTTACCCACGGAAATGGCCGTGAAACAATGTGCCAGATACCGCCCAAGATTAACAACGTACCAATCCAAATATGCCCACCAATCACATCTTCCAGGCTATTGACGCTGGCCATACCAAGTGCTGTCCAACTGCCGTTCACCCAACCCACCAAATATCCAAAGATGGTGACAGGGTTCAGTGTTGGCTCAGTAATCAAGCGAACATTTCCAAGTGCTGGATCGTAAAGCCCACCAAACTTCATGGCTTTTAGCACTAGCAGCAATGCGCCCAATCCCAGCACGATCAAGTGATGTCCTAAAATTAAGCTCAACTGTTTGGTATCATCCCAGTCGTAGTGGAATCTGGCAGCGCGGCTGCCGCCCTCTTGTAGTACAGCGGCTCCCCGGAACACATGAAACAGCCCGCCAGCACCCAATACAGCCGATGCTACCAGGTGCAAAATGCCAATGACAAAATAGGGATAAGAATCGACAACCAGGCCGCCTTTGCCAACTCCCCATCCCAGTGCTGCCAGATGAGGAATCAAGGTCAGATTTTGCTCAGGCATAGCAATATTGGGATCAAAGCGCAGGGCTTCTGAGGTAGCGGTTGCGCCTGCCCAAAACATGATCAGCCCAGCATGGGCAATATGTGCGCCCAAAAGCTGACCCGACAGGTGAGTCAGTCGGGCATTGCCTACTAACCAGCTAGCGTTCAGGTCGGCGGCAATGGTTCTTTCAATTGAACAGTCATGGCGTTGCCTTCTTGCACAAAATATTTCTGATGTTTGCCATTTGATGTTTGCCATTTGATGTTTACCAGATGCGAGCGCACTAGTAATCTATCTAGTGATCTATCTTTAGTGCGTACTTTAGTGCGATCGCATCTAGTTACCCTGAAGCTCTAAGCTTCTTCAGCCACCGCATTCAGCGCTTTTTCAACCCGCTTGAAATCAAATCCCATAGCGCGCAAGGCGTGCCACAGATGACCCTGTAGGAAAAAGAACGCCAAAAAGAAGTGAGCATTAGCCAGCCAAGCCCTAGCCGTATGCCCTCCAGCAGGTAAATCAACCGTGTCGGCAAAGTAAGGTGCAATACCCAGTTTCACTTGTAAGGGCGCACCGTAAAACTCAACCGGATAGGCTAGGGTATTGACGGCACAGAAATACGCTGCGACAAATCCTGCCAGAGCAATGCCACCCAACGAGTAAGACAAAATTGCCTCGCCTGAGAAAATTAGCACTTTCTTAGCCCAAGCTAGGGGTGGCACTAAGATGTGCCAAACTCCCCGCCGATCAGCATGACACCCACGTAAATATGACCACCGACCAAATCTTCTAAATTATCCACACTGGCGAAGTGTGTTTGATAGCCGTAGATCGTTGCAGGATTGAGCGTAGGTTCAGTAACAATACGAACCGTTTGGGAAGCAGCATCGTATAGACCACCCCAATACATGGCTTTTGCTGCCAGCAATAACGCACCTGCCCCCAAGAACAGGAGATGATGTCCCAGAATCAAGCCCAGTTGCTTTGGATCACTCCATTCAAAATGGAACTTTTTAGCCTGCCCTGTGGCAGTTTTCAGGTCTTCTGGAGCTTGAATGGTGTGGAATAGCGCCCCTGCTGCTAACACGGCCGATGAGATCAGGTGAACCACACCGATTACAAAGTAGGGATAGGTATCAACAACTTGTCCGCCTTTGCCAATGCCCAGTCCCAGGGTTGCCAGGTGGGGCAACAGAATCAGCCCTTGCTCACCCATCGGGATCTCAGGTGAATAGCGAGAGAGTTCAAACAAAGTGAAGGCACCTGCCCAAAACGTGATCAGGGCTGCTTGAGCAACGTGAGCCGCGATAAACAAACCAGACAGGTTGGCAAACCGAGCGTTGCCAGCCCACCAGCCGTATTCGCTATTTGGCTTGTCGGGTTCTGGGATTAAATTCGGCTCTGCGATCGCTTGCATTTTTGCTTTCCTCTAGTTTCGATTAACTTGCTGCATCGGCTGCAATTTAGTTGCTCTCAGCGAGAACATCTCCACGCATCGGTTGCACGACTTCGCCTTGGCGGAAGTCAAATCCTGCCGCTCGCAAAGCGTGCCAAATATGCCCTTGCAGAATGAAGAAAGCGAGCCAAAAGTGAGCGTTGGCCAGCCAAGTTCGGGAAGTCAAAACTTCTCCGCTATCGAAATAGGGGAATTGTTGGATGCCGATATTTAAGGCCGGACCGAAGAATTCCACAGGGAACACAAGGGTGTTGACCGAGACAAAGTAGGCAGCAATGAAGCCCATTAAGGCTAATGCGCCGAGACTGTAGGAGAGGTAAGCTTCCCCAGACCAAACAAACAGTTTTTTTGCCCAAGGGAAAGGTTGAGTGCGAATGTGCCACACACCGCCGACAATGCAGAGGATTCCTACCCACATATGTCCGCCGACCACATCTTCAAGGTTGTTAACGGAGGCGAGCCAGTTTGTGCCGCCCGCACCGAACAGGTAGCCGAAAATGATGGCGGGATTGAATGTGGGTTCCGAAATTACCCGCACTTGCCCGATCGTGGTATCATACAAACCATCGAAATACATAGCTTTGGCCACCAACAAAAAGGCACCGACACCCAGCAAAACTAGGTGGATGCCCAAGATGGTGGTCATTTTGTCTGCGTCTTCCCATTTGTAGCCGAAGAAAGGGGTTCTTTCTTCGAGGGTTTCTGGCCCTTTGAGGGAGTGGAAGATGCCGCCGAAGCCGAGAAAAGCCGAGCTAATCAGGTGAATCGCGCCAACGACAAAGTAGGGATAAGTATCGACTATTTTGCCTCCTGCACCGACGCCCCAGCCGAGTCTGGCTAGGTTGGGCAGCAGGATTAGCCCTTGTTCGTACATGGGCAATTCTGGGTTGAAGCGCGACAGCTCAAATAGGGTGTAGGCTCCCGCCCAGAGGACGATGAGGCCGGCGTGGGCGACGTGCGCTCCGAGCAAGCGACCGGAAAGGCTTGCTAGGCGGGCGTTGCCGGCCCA
>JAAUOQ010000056.1 GCA_012034795.1 Leptolyngbyaceae cyanobacterium CRU_2_3 | reverse complement strand
TCAGGGATTGAAAGTTGAATGCGTCCAACACTCAACACGCCGAAATGATCCTGCATAGTCGCTGTACCCATAGACAGCAGGAACTAAAAGCCAAAAGGATGAGGAAAAATCTCAGGGATAGGGATAAGTTAAGAGCGAACTGATAGCCAAAGTCAGTTTGGGAGACCCGATGTGGCTGAGTCAGCCTGCGCTGCCTTGGGTTTTAATTTCTAGCTTGAAGGAGCATCCCGATGCAATTGCCAGATCCGCCCCTGAAAAATCAGCCATTACAAGATAAAGTTGCCCTGATTACTGGAACCGGTTCAGGAATTGGCAGAGCAACAGCGCTCTTGCTAGCAAAACAGGGAGCCAAAATCTTCTCGATCGATCGCACTGCTGAACCTGCGGAAGCCACAGCAGAAATGATTCGGCAGAACGGTGGAGAAGCACAAGTATCGATCGCAGATATTTCCCACGCTGACTCCATGCAACAAACCATTCAGGCGATCGGAGAAAAATATGGTCAGATTGACATCGTTTTTGCCAACGCTGGCGTTAACGGCGTTTGGGCATCGCTTGAAGATCTCACCCCGGAAGAATGGGACGATACCCTGAATACCAATTTGAAAGGCACATTTCTAACCGTTAAGTATGCAGTCCCTTACCTGAAACAACACGGCGGATCGGTAATCATTAATTCTTCAGTTAATGGCACCCGCATGTTTAGCAATACAGGTGCAACTGCCTACGCCTGCTCCAAAGCGGCTCAGGTTGCTTTTTCCAAAATGGTGGCATTGGAGCTAGCCAGATATCGGATTCGGGTGAATGTGATTTGTCCTGGAGCGATCGCGACCGATATTAGCGAAAGTACTCAAAAAAGAGCTTTAGAACACATTAAAGAACCTGTCGAATACCCCGAAGGCAGAATCCCTTTAACCGATGGACAGGCAGGCACTGCGGAGCAAGTGGCACAGCTTGTACTATTTCTGTCCTCAGATGCCGCCAGCCACATCTCAGGAACAGAGGTTTGGATCGATGGTGCAGAGTCTCTGTTGCAAGGATAATTTGACATGCCCCAATACTTCGGCGAACTACCAACCACTGCTCAAGCCTGGACAACTTTAGGATCAGTAGAATCGTTTGAGCCAACTGAGCGAGGTGTCGATCTGCCATTGCAACACCGCTTCATTGTGGATTACTGTGCTCAAGGATAATTTGGTGCGGGTGCAATTATCACCCAAAGGCGAATTTGCGGCTCCACGCCCTTGGGCAGTTACCCAGAGCGATGAGGCGTGGGAAGCAAAAGCGATCACTGTAGAAGCCGCAGAATCCGCCATTGTGATTAAAACTGAGCAAATCACGGTTTATATCTACCGTGTCCCTTGCCGTATAGTTTGCTTTGACCAACTTGGCCAGTCTTTTGCCGAAGATTGGGGTCAGGGCATGGCCTGGTCAGCTAGCGGGGTATCCGCCTGGAAACGGATCGAGGCAAATGAACACTTCTACGGTTTTGGGGAACGTACTGGATGGCTAGATAAGCTGGCAGAGCAAAAAACAAACTGGACAACCGACTCGCTCGACTACAGTTCCCAAACCGACGAGATGTATCAGGCCATTCCCTTTTTTATGGCACTTCGTCCCCAGCTAAGCTATGGCATCTTTCTCAATTCTACTTTCTGGAGCCAGTTTGACCTGGGAGCACAGCAGCTAGGCATCTGGCAAATGCAGACGCAGGCTACCGAACTGGACTACTACATCATTTACGGCCCTGAACCGGCTGAGATTCTCGCCACTTATACCGAGTTGACCGGACGCATGCCGCTGCCACCCAAATGGGCACTGGGCTACCATCAATGCCGATGGAGTTATGAGTCTGAGGCGGTAGTCCGCGAGCTAGCGCGAGAGTTTCGTCAGCATCGGATTCCCTGTGATGTGATCCACTTTGACATTGATTACATGCGGGGCTATCGGGTATTCACCTGGCACCCACAACGGTTCTCCAACCCCCAGGCGTTAATAGCCGAACTGGCAGAAGCTGGTTTCAAGGTAGTGGCGATCGTTGATCCAGGCGTGAAATACGAGCCAGAAGCCAACTATGCTGTGTTTGACCAGGGCTTAGCTCAGGATTATTTTGTCCGTAAAGCCGATGGTGTATTGTTTCACGGCTATGTCTGGCCCGATAAATCTGTCTTTCCAGACTTCCTCCGTCCAGAGGTGCGGCAATGGTGGGGTGAACAGCACAAAAGCCTGACCGAGGCTGGGGTAGCTGGCATTTGGAACGACATGAACGAACCAGCCATCAACGATCGCCCCTTTGGAGATCCGGGCGAAAAAATTTGGTTTCCCCTGGATGCTCCGCAAGGCCCGCCTGAAGCGCAAGCCACCCATGCCGAAGTCCACAACCTATATGGACTCAATATGGCTCAAGCATCCTATGAAGCCATGCAGCAACTGCGTCCCCAACAGCGATCGTTCATTTTAACGCGATCGGGTTTTGCAGGCATTCAGCGCTGGGCAGCCGTGTGGATGGGAGACAACCAGTCGCTCTGGGATCATCTGGAGATGTCATTACCCATGCTTTGCAATATGGGACTGTCGGGTGTGCCCTTTGTGGGGTGCGATATTGGCGGATTTGCTGGCAACGCCACCGCAGAACTGTTTGCCCGCTGGATGCAAGTGGGGATGCTATATCCGCTGATGCGGGGACATTCTGCGATGACCACCGCCCGCCATGAGCCGTGGGTGTTTGGCGATCGCGTTGAGCGCATTTGCCGCGAATACATTGAACTCCGCTACCGACTCCTGCCCTACCTCTACAGCCTGTTTTGGCAAGCCGCCACGACAGGAGCACCCATCTTACGTCCATTGCTCTATCACTATCCCCAAGATGCTCAAACTTACAACCTCTACGATCAGGTGCTTCTAGGGCCTTCGTTGATGGCTGCTCCGATTTATCGTCCAGGTGTAGAGCATCGAGCCGTCTATTTACCCGCAGGCACCTGGTACGACTGGTGGACTGATCAGCCCTATGAAGGACCGATCCACATCCTGGCATCTGCTCCTCTAGAGCGTATGCCGCTCTATGCCAAAGCAGGAGCCATTATTCCGATGCAGTCCGTTGTGCAATCTGTGGAGCAAGCACCCGAACAATTGATTTTGCGGGTTTACCCTGGCACAGGAGAACAGACGCTTTATGAAGATGATGGACAAAGCTTCGACTATCAAACCGGGGCTTGGTGTACTACAACTTACCAGATTCGAGAACAGGGAGAGCAACTCATTCTGGAAGTTGTGGACAAACAGGGAAACTGGACACCGCCATTGCGCGAAGTTTGTGTGGAATTCAAAGGCAATTTAGGGCAGTTGCTGACCCTCCACACGGATTTGAGGTAGATCTACTACCAAAATCTTGAGTTCAAACGGATTCCCACTATAGGAAGATGCCAGTCCTGGCTCTGAAGCCGATTCTTAATCTACAGGGGTATTGAAACTATTCCCATGTAGGGCAAATTTTGCAGTTTATCAAAGACTTACTTTTCACTAAGGTTAGACAATATGGGAACCATGACAGAGCTTGTTGGAAAGGCAATTTGGATCGCGCAGACTCCTGATAGTACAGGACTTACAGCCCCTGTGGGAACGGTGTTTGCGCTGTCATCCCCTCAATTTTTCATTGCCCTAATCTCAGGCGTTTTATTGGCATTCGCCTTTCAGCTTGTGCTTACTAATTTCTCAGTCGCAGCCGGGATCTCGTACCTGGGGCGATCTTCAGACCCGCATGAGGGTCATGACGAATCAGAGAATTCAGGCAAAGCCGTTCAAAAAATTAGCTCCCGTGTGGGAATTTGGACTTTAATTACGGTGACGCTGGCTCTGTTTTTTGCTTGCTTTCTGGCAGTCCAACTCAGTTTATTAACAACTGCAAGATTAGGGGCGATCGTGGGTCTGGTGATCTGGGCAGCCTATTTTTCCATCTTGGTTTGGGTCAGTTCTACAACAGTGGGTTCGCTGATCGGCTCTGTGGTAGGTGCGGCGACCTCTGGATTTCAAGCAATTCTAGGAACGGCAACCGCTGCAATTGGCAGCAAGGTTGCAAAACAGCAGGTTGTGTCTACGGCTGAAGCCGTGGCAGCAGCCGTCAAACATGAAATTGGTTCTGGCATTGACCCTAATAGTATTCGAGAATCGGTAGAGAGCTATATTCAGCGCATTCGCTTACCTGGCTTCGACCTGTCCAAAATCCAAGCAGATTTTGAGCAGTTGTTGAATGATCCAGAAATTGAAGCCTTGGCAGGTAGCGATCGCCTTCAAAATATCGATCGCCAGACCTTTGTAGACTTAATTAGTCGGCGTAGTGACTTTACGCCCGCAGAAGTCAATCGATTTGCCGATCTATTAGAGGGAGTATGGCGACAAACACTAGGACGCCAACAAAAAACGGATCATCTGTCGGAATTAGTAGATTATCTGAAGTCGGCTCAACCTGGGCAAATCAAGACTGACGAACTCAATGCAAAGCTGGATCGGCTATTGGCAGAACGCAGCACAACGCAGAAGAGTTCTGGTAGGGGTTTACAGCCCGCTCTGCAAACAGGAATCAATACGCTATTGGGGCTATTAGTGGGACGAACTGATCTCTCAGATTTAAACATTGAGCAAATCTTGAATCGGCTCAAAGCAGTGCCCACCGAGGTTACGGTACAAACAAATCAGCTAGCTGATCAGCTTCAGGGCAGCCAGGGTTCTGCTCATAATCCCATTCGTGCCGATGTAGAGAATTACCTGCTGAATACTTACTCCTGGCAGATGAATCGACAAGCGATCGCCAAAGACTTTCGCAATGTCTTATACGACGTAGATGCCGATCCGGGTGCAGTAGTCGAACAACTATCACTCATGAATCGGTCATACTTTGGAGATACTTTACGTTCACGCGGCGTATTCACCCAAGATAAGATTCAAGAAATTGTTAATGAACTAGAGGCAGTTCGGCTTGAGGTTGTGTCCGAGGCTGAAGCAGCCAAAGAGCGGGAGATTGCTCTGAACTTGAGACAACAAATTGAAAATTACCTAACGCAGACTTCTCAGGAAGAACTTTATACAGACGGATCGCTTCCCGCGTTTCAAGCCCTTCTGGAAGATGAGGAAGCTAGCTATGAAACCCTCAGTTCACGATTGTCTGTCTATAACCGGGAGACTTTGCAGAAAATCCTGCTGCAACGATCAGATATCCACCCCCCAATGAAGCAGAAACTATCCTATCTGCCCTACGAAACAACCCGCGATCGCGTTTTGTTTACAGCCCAATCGCTAAATCAGCAAATGCAACAGCGTTTCACAGATACCCAACAGAAACTCGAAGCTTATCTTAAAAACACGGGTAAATCTGAGCTTAATCCTGAAGCAATCAAGCGTGATTTACAGCTTTTAGTGGCCGAGCCGCAAACTGGCATCTCTGCCCTGCGTCATCGGGCGGCCCAGTTTGACCGAGATACAGTTGTCAAACTGCTAAGCCAACGGCAGGACATGACTGAAGTAGAAGCCAATCAGATCCTTGACCAGGTTGAATCCACCTGGAATACGCTGCTGAATTCGCCTCGTATAGTGTCCAATACTGTTAAAGAGAAAACCGATCAAACCCTGAATTCTCTTTCGGACTACCTACGCCGTACTCACCTCGAAGAACTTGACCCTGATGGTATTCAGCGAGACCTGACTCGTCTCTTGGATGATCCCCAAGGAGGCGCATTGGCCTTGCGGCAACGGCTCTCACGGGTCGATCGGCAGACGTTGGTGCAGCTTTTGAGCCAACGGCAAGATCTGTCAGAAGCCCAGGTCAACCAGGCAATCGACCAAGTGCAAGAAGCCATTCGTAAAATTGTTCGCTCGCCCCGCCGTTTAGCGTTACGAGCCCAACAACAAGTAATTGACTTTGAAACCACTATCGAAGACTATCTCCGCAACACTGACAAAGATGAACTGAACCCAGAGGGCATTAAACGGGATCTGCGGCTGTTGGTGCAATCTCCGCAAGTGGGCTTACAAAACATTGGCGATCGCTTGTCTCGCTTTGACCGTGAAACCCTGGTTGCTTTCTTGGGTCAGCGCCAAGACGTTACCCCAGAAGAAGCCGAACGGATTGTCTCCCAAATTGAATCAACCCGTGATCAAATCCTGGAACAAACCCGACAAATCCAGCAACGTATTCAGGAAATTGTTGATCGGATCTTTGGACGAATTCGTGATTATCTCAATTCGCTCGATCGCCCTGAACTGAATTACGAGGGTATCTCACAAGATATTCGTACCCTATTTGATGATCCGCAAGCTGGATTTGAGGCCTTGAGAAATCGTTTGAGCCATTTCGATCGGCAAACACTGGTGGCTTTGCTTAGCTCCCGCCAGGATATTTCTGAGGTAGATGCCAACCGGATCATCGATCAAATTGATTCGGCTCGCACAGGTGTCTTACAGCGCGCTGAGCGCATTCAAAATGAGGCACAAAGACAATTAGAATCAGTCAAAGCTCAAGCTCAACAGCAGATGGAAGAAACCCGAAAGGCCGCAGAAGCAGCAGCTTGGTGGTTGTTCATCACTGCCTTAGCTTCGGCGATTGCCTCAGCAAGCGCGGGAGCGATCGCTTCAAGCTAATGCCAGAAGGGGTGGAGGGGGCGTTGCTCCCTCCTAGGGCCTATACCCCAACCCCCTGGGGTTCTCTCATGACCCATTGAGGATTGCCACATCACACCTCCAATTTAATCCAATTTAAATAGGTATCAAATTTTTTCTGAGAGCCTTGCTTGGCGCAATTCTCAGAAAAATCTTCTCTTAACCGCCTCTCGTATAGCGATACAATCGATAGCAACAGTTTTCATGATCACTCTCCAAAGCTTACTACCCAACTATTTGGTACTCCAACTTGAACTCCAACTTTAAAAAGAAACACACTAATGCTCTGCTATTGAGATTGTTAAATTCGTTATCTGACTTTGATGGACAGATATCACCAGAAATTTTTAGCATACTGGACGAACTGCAACAGCGATCTGATCCGCTCCCACCTCTTTACGCCGATGTTTTTGGATTATTCCCTTCGTCAACTTGTGCTGATTTAGTCCAACATATTGATTCCCTATCTCAAGAACAGGTAGCAGTTGCCAGTTATGCTTTTCAGATTTTTCGCTCTTATGAACAGATGTTAAAACTTGACACTACAGAAATGGCTCCAGAACAGAGGGCAGCTTGTGAATCACAAATGGAACGAATTCGGAGCCTAGTGAACCGAGCCAAAACCGCTATGACTGAGTCTATAGAAAGTATTTCTGATCAATAATTCTGTCTGGTTTATCTCGTGAGCCATAAATCATAAAGTGTCGTTTTGACAGCAAATTAGAATGCAAAAAAATAGGTTTCGTGTGTCTTTTCACGAAACCCAAATCAATCAATTTTTAGTTAGTCTAAGACATCCGCTTTTCTCTAGCTTTCTCCTCTTTAAAGGCTTGTAAGCGAGAACTGACATTGTAGGCATCTGCACCAGGAGACTGATTAGTAGCAGTTCCCTCTACCGAACCCGCAATCTCTCTCCAGGCTGATAGTCCCCCTTTCAGTTCAGCAACTCGTTCAAACCCCGCAGAACGAAGTGTGTCTACAGCCGATGCTGATTCTTGATCTGAAGCACCGTAAACGTAAAGGTCACGGTTAAATTCTAAGCCAGACTCCGCCAATGTCGATAGCTCCTCATTTGGCATATTCATAGCGCCCATGATATGACATTCGCCAAAGCTAGTGTGATCCCGCACATCCAGAATTGTTAGTCCTGGTTCACCCCAATTAAGGCGAGACTTTAGCTCGTGAGCAGTAGCTTGATTGTGGAAACCTGGAGGAACAGGAGTGACGTTAGGTAACTTATCCTTGGTATCCAAAATTGTATCTTCAATATTTTTCATGATTTGCTGTAGATTCATCACGTTACCCAGAATTTAACGAAAGAATTTCTGATTAAACATCCTTCTGAAGTAACAGTAGTTTTTTTAGTATTCTTCAGCACATGCTTTAGCTATTGTTTATTTTTTATTTCGTCTTTTGACAGATGAATAGAATCTCTGGTTTCAGTCAAGCTATATCAATAAATTCCACAAGAGTTCAATAAGAGTGTCAGTATCTATGCAGACTAACGAAAATTCACATGTTATCAGCAATTTAGAATTTAATCTTTTAGCTGTTCTCAAGAACAAAGCCGAAGCGGTTCAGATCTATGACAATTACATCCAGGATGCACAACAAGCCAACTCTCAACCCTGTGTAGAATTGCTGCAAAAATTACAAGAAACAGACAAACAGCAGGCTCAGGCAGTCCGTCAGCATCTCCTAGAAGTTATGCAAGTCGGGTAAAGATGTAGCTTCTAGACCTACCTCTTAGGCGAGATGATTTTCTTTTGCAATAGACAAAGCAGGATAGTAAGGATTTAACCAGTGACGCAAGACAACCCAGATCTAGGCGAGCAGGCACTGAGCAAAGCAGTCGAGTTAGGTATCACAAGCCAACTTGATGATGTAGAAGAGATTAATGTTGATATTCGCACTGATCCCATCAAACTAGTTCAAGGAAGCTGGATTCTGTGGCGATCGCAGGTGAAGGCATGGTGATGAAGCAAGATCTACGGTTGGCATCGGTAGAGCTAAACATTGGCAGTGTCTCCATCAATCCTCTGAGTGTAGCTTTGGGTAAAGTTGAGCTAACTCAACCCACAGACGCTACTGCTCAAGTGGTACTTACCGAAGCAGATCTCAATCGAGCGCTCAGTTCTGATTATCTGCGTGGCAAAATGCAAAATCTGGCAGTTCAAATCCAAGGCGAATCTGTGTCCTTTAGTGTGCAAACTGTAGCATTGTCTTTACCGGGCGATGAGCAGCTATCTATCAGCGCCAGTCTCCTATTGCCCGATACAAACGAAGTTAAACAGTTTTCTGCAATTGCTAAACCCTCTGTTGAAAATAATGGTCAGCAGATTGCTCTAGAAATCATATCTGCTGAAGGGCAAGGGCTATCCCTAGACTTTGCTACAGCTTTACTTGAGAGAGTGGTGGAACTTTTAGATTTGCGAAATTTTGAGCTTGAAGGAGTTTCACTTCAGCTTACAAAGCTGAGTGCCCGACAGGGTAATTTACTGCTTCATGCCGTGACGGTAGTTCAGCAAATTCCTGCCATCTAAATGTAAATGAGACAAGCAAACTGTAGCAATCCTCAACCAGTCAGGAAAAACTCAAGAGCGGTTTGGGGACACAGTCCTTCAGGAGAGAGCAACCCCCTCTCCATCCCTTCTCACAAATCATTTGGGATGGCTATAGATTCACTCACAAGATACCCAACTTCACCTCATGGACATACTATGACACAGACTCCTAATATTCCGCCCATCATTGAAAGCCGTGAAGAGGAATATAGAGATAGCGGCATTCCAAGTACCGTCGCGATCGCCGGACATCCTTTTCATCCTCTGATTGTTACCTTTCCGATCGCCTTTTTAGTCGGCGCATTGGGCAGTGATTTAGGCTATTGGCTCACTGAAGATTCTTTTTGGGCTAGAGCCTCAATCTGGCTAATTGGAGCAGGATTTACCAGTGGTATCCTCGCGGGTCTAACTGGAATGCTAGATTTCTTAAAAATCGATCGCGTGCGTAAGCGCACCGCAGGGTGGGCCCACATGGTGGGTAATGTTATTGCTCTATTTCTAACATTAGTGAACTGGATATTACGTTGGAATGATCCAGTCAATGCAGTAATTCCGGTAGGTTTAATTCTCTCATTTCTAGTAGCTACATTGCTAGGTATCACAGGTTGGTATGGCGCAGAGTTGGTCTACCGTCACAAGGTTGCCGTAATTGGCTATAGCAGCCGTCAGGAATCTTAGGAACGAGTAAGTAGCGCGTTATAAAACCCTACACAGTAAAAAGGAGACCAGATTTATGGAATTAACACCAGAAAACAGCACCGATCAATCGCAAGTTACTCATCAACAACCTATAAACCCACAGCCTACCCATCCTCAACTGTCTAACAGCATCGGTGATGGTGAACGGTGGGGGTCATTAATTACGGGTAGTACGATGGTTTTGATGGGACTCAGTCAACGTTCTCTGCGAGGAGCATTGGTAGCACTTGCCGGTGGAACTCTGGCTCACCACGGTATCAAAGGTCAAAAGAGTTTCTCTGAATCTGTTACTGAAGTAATGGATTCGGAGAGAACTATCAAAGTTGAGAAAACAGTCACGATTAATAGATCTGCCGAAGATCTCTACGACTTTTGGCGGAAACTTGAGAACTTACCTCTGTTCATGAAACACATTAAATCTGTTACTCAAATCACCTCAACTCGTTCCCATTGGATTGCCAATTCTCCTTCAGGAACGAGTGTGGAATGGGACGCAGATATTATTACTGAGAAACCAAATCAATGGATTGCTTGGACATCGACAGAGGATTCTGAAATTGACAATTCTGGGTTCGTTAAGTTCAAGTCTGCTCCACAAGGACATGGAACTGAGCTAAAGATCGTCATGGAATACAATCTACCTGGCGGAGTGGTTGGAGCAGCGATCGCCAAGGTATTGGGCGAAACACCCAAACCGCAAATTGCAGAGGAACTACAGCGTTTCAAAATGTTGATGGAAACCGGTGAAATTGCAACGACTGAAGGACAATCTTCGGGCCGTAACCCAGATAAAAACTCAATTCAATAAAAAACAGGTGTGTTGTGAATATCACTTTCAATCGCATTATTCTTTTGTGCAGTACGACGACACTGGCTATTTTTTGTAATGGAATAGCTGCAAAAGCAGACACTGGAAATTCTCACCTAGGGGGAACAATTGGACTCTCGCGTCCTATGGCAAATATTGCACAAACTAGCCTTGATGCAACGCCCAGCAGTGTTACACCGAGTACTCTAACGCCTACCCCAGCGGCACCAGGTGAAATTCTCGAAACAGATCCCGTTCCTCCCGGTGCTGGCACAGCGCTACCTGATCCGCTGGATCGTCCTGTTGTTCCACCTAGAGCCGTAGAGCCTGGCGAGTCTGTACGAGCGCCAGGTACACCCGGTAATCCACCGCCATTCTCCATCTCACCAGACAGGACATTGCCTGAAAGAACTGTACCCAACCCAGTGACCCCAAATCTGATACCCGGAGAAGCTCCACCTGAAGCAACCATACCTGGAGAATCTACTCCTGAGCCTAATAGACTGGAAATCCAGCTTCCTAGCTCATCCAGTCAGGCTGAACCCGATCGCACTCCTCCAGGCACATTTACCCCTGACACAAGTGGTATTTCTCCTGGTAGAGCCACGCGATCTGGATCTAGCTACCTTGGGATTGGTGGCAACATTGGTTTAGGTTCTGGAGATACGGCTTTGGGAGAAGGTAGTTTTTCCGTATTTAGTAAAGTGGGGCTGACAAGCAATTTGTCACTTAGACCCAATGTACTCATTTCAGATGACCCAACAATTCTTGTACCTCTTACGCTGGACTTTATTCCACTTGTAACTGAGGCTACTGAAAATCTCTCCCGACGGGTAGGGCTAAATGTATCGCCTTATATTGGGGCAGGTGTTGCCATCTCGACGGGAGATGATGGTGCAGTCGATTTCCTGGCCACGGGTGGAGTGGATGTTCCGATTAGCGATCGCATTACCGCAACTGCTTCTGTTAGCGCCACGCTGTTTGATAATCCTGCTGTTGGATTGTTGCTTGGCGTTGGGTATAACTTCTAGTGCCTTGATTTGTTTCGTCAACCAGTACGACGAAGAAGCCTCAAGGAGATTTAGGAGATCGCAAGGCTCCAAATAATTCTTTCAAAATCCTGGTTTTTCTGACCGCGCAGCGGGCGAAAAACCAGGATTTTTGGTGTTTTGGGGCGCGCGCCCCAAAACCGCATTGGCGATCTACTGAGGTTGTGAATGTGCAGTCCCCTTTGGGTTTTTTAATGGCAATTTTCTAGAGGTGTCTAGCATTTTGATGTTGGTTACATTCTGAACCTATGTTTACCGCTATATGTAGTGTTGATAAGTATAGTCTATTCCATTTGTAGTGTCTTGCTTAACTTGTAGAAGCAATAGGAAAAACTATACAGCATACCCAGTCAGGCTTTTAGATTTATTGCAGGCTATGAGATAGCTTCATCTGCTAAAGGTTAATCTACAACCAGCCAATTCCCCCAGTTAGACCTAAAAGTTACAATGCTTTTAGTGTTGTAGCTGTTAAAACCATTGACTGGATAAGGGATTGAGCGATCCCCTTAACCTTAGATCTGTATCTTTGTGAAACTGTCTTACTCTGTTGAATCCCTTGGTTTGACCCAATAGTTACAGCTTGGCACTACTGAGAAAGGTTACAATTTTGCTACTAAATTGCCCTGGTTTGACCCAACAGTTACAGAGAGAACCAGAGCGATCGGTTTCCCTACTTGTAGCGTAGCTAATCTGTCTAATCTGAATTAAGACACTAAATGTGTTTGTCAGGTTACATTACAATATCCCTGGTTTGACCTAAAAATACCCCTGGTTTGACCTAAAAATACCCCTGGTCTATCCTAAAAGTTACATTGTTCTAGCCTGAAGTGCTTGATGCTAAAGCAGTCTACAAAAAGGTTACATCCTTGATCTATTGATCATTTGATCCGGGCTAGATCTGATCTACCTAAACGCTACTGCTAGAGTGACCCTGGATTCACAGATCAAAAATTCAGGAGATTCTACCCTCTAGGCAATTAAATTTCGGCAATCAAAAACCCTAACTATGTAAATAGCTAGGGTCAAAGTTCATCAACCTTGCAGGATGGAGATGATGGCTTAACTGGATAGGCTTGGCGGCTTCAAGTTAAGTCAGATTGATGTTCATCAGCTTATCTTAGGGTCAACCTGCTAGCGATAGCAAGACATTAGGGTTGTCTCCTATTTTGGCGTTGGCACTCCATTCTGCACTTTTCTAAGACATGGAGTATATTTCATGATTACAAAGGCAGTATCTGCCAGTTCATTCAAATCGATTGAAGAGCAGATAGATCCATTTTTTGTGCTTTTCCCTCATCGGTTCGACTATATTTATGCAGACCATCCTGAGCCTACCCAGTCTCCCAATTGGCAAACAGAAAGTCGGCATCCTCTTTCAAGTCGGATATTTCAGCAAGGCAATTATCTATTTGGTGTACGGTTTGGTTCTCAAACTCATTACTGTTTGCTCGATATTGATTGGGGCAGTGTTTATCATCCCCAACAGGATAGTTTTGCGATTGCTCGAATTCTCGTAGCTTTGGAAGAAATTGGTTTAACAGCCCATATTGCCTGTACTAGCTCTTATTCTGGAGGGTTACACCTTTACTTTCCTTTTAGTGATCCTCAAAATTCTTGGGAATTGGCAGCAGCAGTGACTACACAGCTAGGCAATGCGGGTTTCTGCGTTAAGCCAGGTCAACTAGAAGTTTTTCCTAATCCTAGGCCCTATGTTATTCAAGGGCATCCCAGTCTGTTTAACGCGCATCGTTTGCCGATGCAAGCGGGTTCTTATTTACTTAACTCAGATTTTCAGCCCATTTGGAGCGATCGCCAGCGATTTGTAGAACAATGGCAGTTTGTACAAGCACGAAACTGTGTTGATCGCAAAGTTGTCAAACGCTTACTCAAACAAGTTAAACAAACGCACTTTTCAGTTTCGGGCAAAGCCGACAAATTTATTGGTGATCTGAATGCTGAGATTGAATTGGGATGGACAGGAGCAGGCCAAACCGAATCGTTTATTAGGGCGCATTGCTATGCGTGCCTATATTTTCCATCATGTGATTTCGGGTGGTTCTCCTTTAGAGGGGCAGGCATTAGTTGATGAGATTGTCAAAACTGCTGAATCTTTACCAGGCTATCGAGATTGGTGTAATCATCAGCATGAAATAGAACAACGAGCAGCGAGAGTGGGCCCGTGTGTTCAAGGAAGTCAC
>JAAUOQ010000456.1 GCA_012034795.1 Leptolyngbyaceae cyanobacterium CRU_2_3 | reverse complement strand
GGTCAGATCTTCCGGCATTTCCTTTGCTGTTAGATCCATCTTGGTTCTTTAATCTTATTGGCTAGTCACTTACTCCTATGGTTCGGAGTGGCAAGGGGAAGATTGGGGAGCAGGTTGGGCATGGATGGCAGGCTTGGCGATGGCGCTCTTGTTGTTTGGCTCAGTGCTACTGCATGAGTTAGGGCATAGTTTGGTGGCGCGATCGCAAGGGATTCATGTGACATCAATTACGCTATTTCTGTTTGGAGGGATTGCCTCTATTGATCAGGAATCTAAAACTCCAGGTCAGGCGTTTCAGGTGGCAATTGCAGGGCCAGCAGTCAGCTTTGGTTTATTCGTTGGGCTTTCCCTCATTCGCTATGGCTTACCTTGGACAGAGCCTGGAATTGTCGTGCTAGAAACGTTGGCAGGAATCAACTTTGTCCTGGCTCTATTTAACATGATTCCAGGCTTGCCCTTGGATGGCGGACAGGTTTTGAAAGCTGCCATCTGGAAAGCGACCGGTAGCCGGCTGAAGGGGATTCGTTGGGCTGCTAGAGCAGGACAAGGACTGGGTTGGACTGCGATCATCTTAAGTGTCACTGCCTATTTCACCTTCCTACAATTTAGTTTTCTTTGGATTGCCCTGATTGGTTGGTTTGGCATTCGTAATGCCAGTGCTTATTTGGGTATTACGGACTTACAGCAAACCTTAATGCAGATGACGGCTGCCACCGCGATGACTCGCGAGTTCCGCGTGGTAGATGCAGAAATGACCCTGCGGCAATTTGCAGATGAATATTTAATCAATGAAACTCAGCCGACGACCTATTATGCAGCATCAGACGGACGCTATCGGGGTTTAGTTCAGGTCGAAGGTTTGCGCGAAGTCGAGCGGAGTCTCTGGGATGGTCAACTTTTAGAAAGTATCATTCATCCCTTAACGGAGATTCCTGCGGTTTCTGAATCTACACCCCTCAAAGACGTGATTGAACAGTTGGAAACTCAGAAACTTCGACGAATTACAGTCTTATCTCCTGCGGGGGCAGTCTCTGGCATCATCGATCGCGGTGATATTGTCCGAGCGCTGGCCAATCAGCTTAATTTGCCGGTTGCCGATGAGATGATTAAACGCATTAAAGAAGAAGGGGTCTACCCTCCTGGGTTGCAGCTTGAGGCGATCGCGAAGGCAGCCAGTGAGGGATGAGGGCGAAGGGCTAAAGACCTAGCCCTCTATCTTCAAACAACCAACTCCTTCAAATCAACCACTCCTTCAAATTAAATAACTTCGGCGGACTAAACCAAAAAAAGCTGACTGTTCCCAACCGGCGAATCCTTTTGGGGTAGAAGCAAACCAATAATGCCAGCTTTTTTAACTACGAGCCGATGCCGAACTTCACCCCAAACTAGCCTTTCTGCCCAGGTTCCTAAATTGGGTTCATGTCCAACAATCGCTAACTTTTTGCCTCCTTGCTGCTGCCATTGCTGCAACCCTTGTGTCCAATTCTCAAAATCGCCGCCTGGAGCTAAGTCGTTCACCACTTCAAGGGTGTTGCTCAGCTTAGCAGCCTGCAAGATTTCGGCAGTTTGCTGTGCCCGCACCAAAGGGCTGGTCTGAATCAGATCAAACCGGATGCCCAACTCATACAACCGCTTTGCCACTTGTTTGGTTTTGCTGCGCCCTTCCTCAGTCAGCGGACGTTCGTCATCGTTAGCGTAAGTTCCATGTTCTCCAGCGATGCCATGACGAATTAGATAGAGTTCACCCATCAGTTCTGGAAGCTGATACAGCCCCATTGAGACAACAAGATTGAGACAATAAGATTGAAATAGAAAGCCTCTCTTCTATTTTTAGCTCACTGGCTCACTGCTTTGTAACCCTTACCTCACCGATAAGCCAGTTCCTTAAACTCCTCATGTTCAGGAAAAGGGTAAATCCGTAGATTATGACTGAGGTTGATATTGAGCCGTTGATAAAACATCGGATGAACTACGCAATAATCCGTTACCATCAGCGGTAATCTTGATTTTGAACTATATTCAAAATCTGCTTCTACAAAGCCTGATTTCTGATCAATATGCCGCGCGCGTCCGATGATACCCAGTTCGGCTATGAGTTGCCGAAACGCCAGTGGAGAATATTCTCCCGACGGCCATTCCGATGCGGTGAGCGGCGCTCTTTTGTCTAGTTCATTTCCCTTAAAGATCATCGGCAAACCCGATAGGGCTTCCACAATTCTACCGACTTTAGGATAAACAGAACTGTAGGAGTTGAGCACTTCTTCTGCTAGGGCACATTCGCCTTCAGCAACAGACTTGACAATCGTTTCCGGGTGAAAGATAGGGAAGGTTTTTTCTCGAACGGCGCGAGCAGCGATCGTATTACACAGCACGATGAGTTGCCGAGGACGCATCTGTGTATGCCGCAATACATAGGGAAAAGACCGCTCCGACATGCCTCTATCATTCCGCAAACTGTTACCAAAATAAGGATTCCACATTTTCTCGCGGACTTCGTTATAGTCATCCCATTTAATGTTGGCAGACTCTTCAGAAAGCTGACCTACAGCTCGCAAATAGTGATGAAATCGCCAGCTAATTAGGCGCATCAGATCTTTGGGTCGCCAATGCAAGTAAATTTCATGCCGCACAAACTTCAGCGTATTCAGAATGACTTCTTCCTTCAAATAGGGAAACACTTCAGCCATCAAAAAAATCTTTAAATGAACCCCATTTCTGGCGTGATCGCGATTGAATTCAGAGCCGCACTGAATCAGCGCTGCCGTGGTTCGCATCATGATGTCATCATTGATAGCGTAGTTTTCCAAGGTATCGATCGCCACAATGATCGGTTTTTTACGAGCCAATTCCAGTACGGCAGTTTTACCAGCGGCAATTCTCTCATCTGAAAGAATATCTTCTAATTCGCTTAACAAATCACCTTCGGTATCCAAAAAGTGATTAATCAGCGCGCTGAGTGTATGACGAATGAAGTTGGAAACTTTACCATTCTTATCGCCAAAAATACAAGCAGCCCGAATCCGCATATCTTGATCTTTTAGCTCTCTAAAGATGATTAACCAGATCAGGAAATCCCAGATTTTGGCAATTTTTGGAATGGCAACTTCGCGAGACTGCATGGTCAGTTTAGAAACCTTTTCCAGCATTTGTTCAAATGCCACGGGTTCATCAACATCAATGGCGATCGTGTTACGTAACTGCTTTTGAAAAGAGAAGAATTGTGAGAGAGCCGTTTTCCCTGATCCGCGTCTGCCCACAATCAGAAATACATTGGGATCAAGTGCCAAGCTATTGAACCGAGTTTCGTAAAAGAAATATTCGCTGTACTCTTGTTTTAACAGCTTCACTTCAGATTCACAGTCCGCTTCTCCAAAAGGACTGACTTGCTTAGCAGTTTCCTGATCCACTGGGGTTCTCCTCTATCTTTAGGCTGGGGGCTTTTATGTTCAGTAGTATCAGCGAGGCGATTAACTGAGTAAGTCCCCGCATAGGTACTTTAATCCTATTCGAGGATTGATGAGGCTCATCCGATAGTTTGCAATACTAGATTTAAAGAAATTAAAGCAATTTCATAAGTCACATCGCAGAACCGTAGTTTAACGGATCACTTCATCTAGCCTGTTCTTAAAAATACCGTTGAGTTAATGTCAGTAGGGTGTACCGTCTTTGTGTACAAAGTGCCACTTACCTCCCAGAAGC
>JAAUOQ010000455.1 GCA_012034795.1 Leptolyngbyaceae cyanobacterium CRU_2_3 | reverse complement strand
GGTGAGGGATGCTGTGGGGCTGATCAGGGCAGTTGCATGGGCGATCGCGCCACCTGTTGCTCAAATAAGGGATGGAGTAATGCCTGTTGAGGGTATTCGGCATCTGTCTGATTCCAGTCTACTAAAAGTTGCTGCTCTGCGGTCGTCAATAGGGGTAATGTCGAGATAGTCTGATCGGGATGGGCGACAATGCCTGCCAGCAACGTCTGAAAATGGCCGATGAAGCAGGCGATCGTCTCTGCATTAAAGAGATCAGTGTTGTACTCCAAAATGCCAGTTAGCCCTTGCTCTGATTCTGCCATAGACAAAAACAGATCCAACATGGCTGTGCCGTTATCCACTTCTACAGCACCAATAGTTAATCCTGCTACCGTTTGAACCGGCATAGGAGCATTTGCAAATTAACATCACCTGAAATAGGGGATGACGACTCGGATCGCGATCGGGTTGAAGTTCTTCAACGAGTTTTTCAAACGGTAAGTCTTGATGAGTATAAGCATCTAGCGTCAGTTTGCGAACTCGTTGTAATAGTTCCCGAAAACTAGGATTGCCTGTGAGGTCTGTTCGCATCACCAGCGTATTCACAAAACAGCCCAATAGACTTTCTAATTCAGCTTGATTGCGGTTAGCGATCGACGTGCCTACTAAAATATCTTCTTGTTCGGTATAGCGATATAGCAGAACGTTAAAGGCAGCTAGTAACAGCATGAACAACGTCACTGTTTCTTGCTGACTCAGTTGATGTAGGGCTACGGTAAAGGATTTGTCTAGCGTGAAGTAATGTCTTGCCCCTGTAAAGGTGGCAACCGTAGGGCGTGGGCGATCGGTGGGTAATGCCAAAATAGGCAGTTCGCCGCTGAGTTGTTGCTGCCAGTATTGAAGCTGAGTGGTGAGCAAGTTTCCTTGGAGGCGATCGCGCTGCCAACGAGTAAAGTCGGCATACTGAATTGGCAGGGGGGGCAGAGGTGAAGGCTGCCCTTGAGAGAAAGCGGTATAGAGGGTGATTAACTCTCGCATAAATACGCCAATTGACCAACCATCGGAGATACTGTGATGCATGATCAGCAAGAATACATGCTCGTCTTGACTGAGACGCAGCAACGCGGCCCGGACGAGTGGCCCTTGGGCTAGATCAAACGGCTGTTGAGCCTCCTGGGTCGCCCATTGTTGAACTTGAGATTGCCCATGCTGACCTGATACCTGCTCCAGATGGATCAGCGGCAGATGCCATTGAGCATCAGCGGCAACTTGCTGGATGGGTTGTCCATCCACCATCACAAAAGTGGTGCGCCAAATCTCATGTCGCCTCAAAATTTCGTTGAGGCTTTGTTGCAGCGCCGCATATGGAGTGTGCCTTGCAGATGTAAAGCACCTGGAATGTTGTAAAAGGAACTACTGCCATAGTATTGATCAATAAACCAAAAGCGCTGTTGCGAAAAAGATAAGGGGGTTGGCTCTGTGCAGCGCTGTGGCGTAATGGTTGGAGCCACAGATTTTTTCTCTTTCCACTTGTCTAGAAGCGCTTTTTTAGCGGTGATAAATTGGTTTGTTTGGCATTCATTATTAATTCCCTCTTCTAGGGGGTTGAAATATTCTAAAAGCTATCTCTGATCTTTAATTTCTGGCTTAATTTTGGCTGCAATTTCAGGGCACTTTGAAAAGTTCTGTAGCGATCGCAATTTGATCATTCAACACGGCATCAATATCGGCTTCAGTAGTGAGTGGATTAGCAATAACGGCTCTCAAGGCGACAAGAGGCGAGGCTTGACCATAGCGGGTTGTACGGGTAGTGGTGCGAGAAATGAAAGTGCGCCCTGCTTGACGCTGAGCTTTTTGCAATTGCTGATTGCAGGTGTTAATCCAGTGGTTTTCCACCGGCGTGAGTTGTCCTGCTGCGGCTGCGGCTGCCAAGGTGGGGGGAATATAGCGATAGAGGAGGATGTTCATATCCGGCTCTGCTAAGAGTTCAAAGTCTGGCGATCGCGCAATCTGGCTGGCCAGATAGTGTGTTTTCCGAATTCCTTCATCTATCAAAACCTCATAGCCCTGGATGCCCAGCAGATGGAGTCCGGCGTGGAGCAACAGTGACATGGCGGGACGTGATCCTTCTAGGGCGCGTTTACCCAAATCGATTGAATCCTGACGCACTGTGTAAGGAGCCTGTTTGGCGATCGCCACAGCTTCCTGCGGGTCGCGCAAAAACAACATGCCAATGCCCATGGGTAAATACATCTGTTTGTGTCCATCCAGGGTGACTGAATTCGCTTGTTCGATGCCCTGAAGCTGATGACGATGGCGTTGAGAAAACAGCAACGGACCACCCCAAGCGGCATCAACATGAAAATGAATGTTGGCTGACCGGGCGATTTGGGCGATCGCGTCCAAATCATCCATTCCTCCAGCATCGGTTGTACCCGCTATGCCAACCAAGGCAAGGATGTGGAGACGCCGATCGCGGCACTGCTCGATCGCTGCTTGTAATGCTCGTAGATCAACCTGATTACGAGTGTTGGCCGGGATTTTGATTAAACCCTGCGCCCCCAGTCCCAGGAGGTCTACGGCCTTTTCAAAGGAATAGTGCATTAACTCAGAGCCAATCACCACGCTCCGCGATCGCCATAGAAATTGAGGGCTGCGGCCAACCCTTCATTGACGACTCCGGTAAACCCATCTTTTGCTCCCAAAGCCTTATTGCGGGCACACCAGAGCGCAGTAATATTGGCGATCGTTCCACCGGAAACAATCATGCCCAGAGTGCTTTGAGAGGCTTGACTGTGCTGGGCATAAAATGCATCGTCAAAGTTGTAAATCAGGCGATGTAGACTGGCTAAGACTTGCCGTTCGCAAGGCGTTAAAGCTTTAGCTGTTTCAGTTTTGACAACATTTTGATTCAGGGCTGTCATGAGTTGGGTCAGAGGTCTAACAAACGCAGGTAGCGCCGTCGTCATATGCCCAATAAATCTGGGCGAAGCAGTGTGAGTAGAATGAGTGACAATGTTCTCCAATTCATCCAGATAGTATTTCAACTCCACAGGCTCTAGTGGAATTTGACTCTCTCTAAAACTTTCAATCAACGAATTCAGTTTGATATCACTACTGATCTCGATCGAACCCAGAAAGTCATCTATCAGATTTTGCAAATGAGCGTCCAAATTCTGCTCCGCTAGAGATGCAGATGGAGGAGTAAACCAGGACATGATCTTTTCTGAAACAGTATCTGAAACAGTATCTGAAACAGAGTCTGAAATGGAACTAGGCGCGGTTAATGTCATGAGATCAGGTGAGTGAATCATCTGGCGGTATCCTACTAACGAGGGGTTGAGCGATCTGCAAGTTATCTGGTTATCATCCATTTGCCAAGAATGCAGCCACCTCTTCTTCTGATAAGGCTTCAATTTTTCCAACAGCAAGCTTTCCACCTGTTCTGCCTGCTGGGCGATCGTCGCGGCCTGAAATAAAAAGTCGCGCAGGGGTAACTCTACGGGAAAGTTGGACTGCCAACGAGAAATGAGTTGTGTGGCAATTAAGGAGTCTCCCCCTAGTTCAAAAAAGTTGTCGTGAATACCAATGCGGTCAATGCCCAGTAGATCTTGCCAGAGTTCAGCGATTTGGTTGTTCTAGAGCAGTGGTAGGGGGAAGATAGGGGTTGCGAGGTGAGGGCGAGGGTGGGTGGGCTGGGGGGGTGGAAGAGTTGGGCGAGGGG
>JAAUOQ010000454.1 GCA_012034795.1 Leptolyngbyaceae cyanobacterium CRU_2_3 | reverse complement strand
GTAGATCACGTCGTTTTTGGTGCGCCAGTCATAGGGGATAGCGGTGGGCATAGACTTCCTCTTTTAACAGCGACTTTGCTTCAATCAGGCTTCGACGATCGCCCCGTTGGCATCCTTGAGAACATTTAATCCCTTGAAGCGTCCGGCTTCTTCGGTAAAGTTGCCTTCGTCATCGACAGGTGACAAGATCGGCAAGCCATAGCGCTGACCCACCGTAAAGTCATCCAGACCATGCCCTGGAGCCGTATGCACCAGTCCTGTACCGGATTCCGTGGTGACATAATCGCCGCCAATTACAATGGGACTTTGGCGATCGAACAACGGATGATGATAAGTGGCATGCTCTAGATCCTTGCCAGTCAGGGTCACTTTGATGGTTAGCACCGTTGCAAAACGCTGAGACAAAGCATCCACCAATTCTGTTGCCACAATCAGATACTTAAACGGCAACCCTGCCGCCGCTTTCACAACGGAGTATTGCAAGTCGGGATTGACCGCCACTGCCAGGTTGGCTGGAATCGTCCAGGGGGTTGTTGTCCAGATAGCTACGCCCAATTCCGGCAGGTAGGGGCGACAGGCAGCAGCAGATTCTGGCAGGCTTACCATTGCAAACGCCGCATATACACTGCGCGAGGTGTGCCCATCCGGATATTCCAACTCGGCCTCTGCTAAAGCAGTGCGTGAGCTAGGACTCCAATAGACCGGCTTAAAGCCCCGGTAGATATAGCCCTTCAACACCATTTGACCAAACACATGGATCTGGGCAGCCTCATACTCTGGTAACAGCGTCAGGTAGGGATGACTCCAATCGCCCCAAACCCCATAACGCATGAAACCTTTAGCCTGCTGCTGCTGTTGCTGCAATGCCCAAGCTTTGGCACGTTGGCGTAGCTCTAGAGGAGTGAGGTTTTGCCGTTCCTCTGGCTTCATTGCCTGGAGTACTTTTAGTTCGATCGGCAGCCCATGACAGTCCCAGCCCGGCACATAGCGAACTTTACGCCCCTGCAAGATCTGATACTTATTGATAATGTCTTTTAAGGTTTTATTCATGGCATGGCCGATGTGCAGCGCCCCATTGGCGTAGGGCGGCCCGTCATGCAGAATAAACGGTTCTCCAGGATTGTGCTCCGACAGATTCTCGTAAATTTTGTGCTCTGCCCAGAACTGTTGAAGTTCGGGTTCGCGTTTGACGGCATTGGCGCGCATATCAAACTGGGTCTGAGGCAGGTTGACTGTATCTTTGTAGCTTCCGGGTTCTGTCAGAGTCACAGCAGATTAGGGGGAGAACGCTTAAGGACATTAAAGAATTGTATCTCTATCCATTATGGATGACGGGATCTCTTCACTTCAAGTTTGCTACTGGGCTGTAGCGGTGTCACCCTGCATCTTACTAGTGCTTCGCGCTCATCCATAGCACTTTGCGCCCGACTAAAACCATAGGGCTATGCCGGAACAACATTAATGCTGCCCTGACAAAGAATTTTTCCATCGGCGATCGCCAACTCCCGCAAATTCACGTCCGATCCTAAATCAGCTTCAAACTGGTCAAATGCCGTCAATGTAGGGATATGGCGAGAAAGTAACTGGCTCTCCGGCTCGCCTGGGTGGGTCAACCATTGGGGATGGGCAAATCGTAAGCGGCGACCCTCAAGGATTTGTAACCCTGTGCTAATCGTAAACGGCAACGGCTCACCCGCCCCTGCATCGGAATCTATGAGCAATTGACCCATTAGCAATAAGCGATCGCCCTGAATTGAGGCTCGAAGATGCTGGAAATCGGTCAGCCGATCGCCCCAGAGTTTGCCCGTTTGAGCATTGACGGCGCTAGCGCGCAGCAGTGGCAACAGCAGATCTCGTAACGCCCCGGCGAGCAGGGGCGATGACAGAGAAGCGTTGAGATCGGCTTCTGACAAACAGAATTCTCCTGTCACTGGAACAACCGCCAAAAGCTGAAGCGGTTTACCCTTCAAGACCTGTCCCAAGTTAATGCGGATTTCCTGAGCATTCAGGGAGATTTGTCCTAGTTGAATCCCTTGATAGACCACTTTTGCAGCAGCAATCGTGATGCCTGGAATGTGTCCCGACAGGATTTGGCGATCGCTCCCAACAATTTGGAACTCTAATTGCTCCACGGATTCGGTTTGCGATCGTAGCCACAGGCGCACCGCAGGCGATAGCAGAGCGCTAATCAGCCGACTTTTCTGAGATACAGCCTGAGAGGAAACGAGCGGATTTGGCTTTGAGGTCATAAGGTACATAGAACCGGTCAAATCGACTAAGCAAAGTACTCAGTCTCCTATCCTATACTGCTGAGAAACAATCAGATCTTAAAAGTTATGATTTCATGACATTTGTTGGTCACATCCAGAAAAACCAGTTTTATTAATGTCATGATTTCATGACTTTTCGATCCCCATTTTTCCTGCTATTTCGTAAAACCGTTGATGATCAGGGGTAGTAGACCCTTGCTTCCTACAGAGATTTTCTGCAATATGGAACTGCAACCTTGATCCCCCATGATCCCAAAGAAAATTGATTAACGAGTGAGCACACTATTGAAATCTTGTAACTCTTTACAAAAAAATTTGGCGACAAAGTTCATATCGGTGTACCAACACCAACCTGATCTCTATCTAAACAAGAGGTATTTCCTATGTCCGCAGAACGCCCTCCTCTGGAGGAAATGACCCTTCGGCAACTTCGTCGAGTTGCTAGCGAGGTTGGTATCTCTCGCTATAGCCGGATGCGTAAAGATCAGCTTCTGAATGCCATCCGGGAAATTCAACAGCGTATGCAAATATCCCCTAATCCATCCCGCATCTTGGAGGCGCAAGCAGAAGTGGAAGCAGCAAAGTTTGACGTTGGACAAACCGATCGCAGTGGCGGCTTATTGGCTACCGTAGATGAGTCTCTGCCCGATTTGCCCGATGGCTACGGAGAGTGCCGAATTGTTCTGATGCCCCGTGACCCCCAGTGGGCCTACGCTTATTGGGATATTCCTAACGATCTAAAGGAATCTGCCCGCCAGCAGGGAGGCGTGCGTCTAGCACTGAGATTTTACGATGTGACCGATATCAATTTGACACTTCAGCGTCCCCACAGCTTGCAGCAGTACGAATGTGATGAATTAGCGCGGGAATGGTATTTGCCGATCCCTGTGAGCGATCGCGACTACATGATCGAAATTGGCTATATCACAGTAGATGGCCGCTGGTTACTGCTGGCACGTTCAGCAGAGGTTCGGATTCCGCCTGTTTATCCATCAGACTGGGTAGATGATCAGTTCATCACCATTGATTGGGACGAAGAGTTACGCAGTAGAACCTTCTTACAACTGGCTCATCCATCCAGGCAAGTGGCTACTCCTATTCGTATTCCTGTGTACGATGAAGTATTTGTTCGAGCTGAGTCAGCCGAGGCTCATCGAGTAGTAGGTTCTGTGCCTAGCTCTGCGGATCAAGTCGCGGAGTCAGCCATTAGTTCTTATGTGTTCCCTTCGGGAATGGGACAATGGGCATCAGGTGCCGGAGTATCTGGCGTATCGGGTATGGGCGCAGTTAGCATGTCCGGTGTCGGTGCAGCAGGCATGTCCGGCGTTGGCATGGCATCGGGCATCGGTCTAGGTGCAGCAGGCATGTCCGGCGTTGGCATGTCGGGTGTCGGCATGGGTGCGCTGACCCTGTCGGGTGTCGGCATCGTCAGGCA
>JAAUOQ010000453.1 GCA_012034795.1 Leptolyngbyaceae cyanobacterium CRU_2_3 | reverse complement strand
CGACATGCGAGACGGAGAACAGGCGGCCGGAATCGCCTTCAATATCGAAGAAAAAATCGCAATCGCTACCTTTCTAGATTCAATTGGTGTACAAGAACTAGAAGTTGGTATTCCAGCTATGGGACAAGAAGAAGCCGAATCGATTCGAGCGATCGCTAACCTGGGATTGCAGTCAAAACTACTCGGCTGGAACCGAGCCAATCGATCTGACATTCAAGCATCGATCGCCTGTGGCTTGCAACGGGTTCACATTTCTGTTCCAGTTTCAGAAATTCAAATTGCCGCCAAGTTTCATGGGCAATGGCGGGTGATGCTCGATCGCCTGTACGATGTGATTAAGTTTGCTCATGATCGTGATTTGGCTGTCTCTGTGGGGGGGGAAGATTCCTCCAGAGCCGATAACTCCTTTTTACAGGATGTCGCAATGTTTGCTCAAGAGTGGGGGGCGTTCCGATTTCGCTTCTGCGACACAGTTGGCATTCTTGATCCCTTAACCACTTACCACAAAGTCAGCCAGCTAGTTTCACACTTATCGATTCCCGTCGAAATGCACACCCATAATGACTTGGGACTAGCAACCGCCAATGCGTTAGCGGGTATGCAAGCCGGAGCATTATCAGTGAACACAACCGTGAATGGATTGGGTGAACGCGCTGGCAACGCTGCACTAGAGGAAGTTGTGATGGCACTGAAGCGCATCTATGACATATCTACAGGAATTGATACAAAACGACTGCTAGAATTGTCTCGCTTAGTTGCCAGAGCCTCCAACTGTCCAGTACCCCCTTGGAAAGCGATCGTGGGTGAAAATGCTTTTGCCCATGAATCGGGCATCCATGCTCACGGCATTTTACATAATCCAGCCACCTATGAGCCATTTGCCCCAGAAGATGTGGGCTGGGAACGCCGTTTGGTTGTGGGTAAACATTCGGGTCGGCATTTAGTGTTGAGTATACTGCAACAGCAAGGCATCATTCTCAATTCTGAGGAGATTCAATCAGTGCTAGAAGCAGTGCGGCATCAAGCGGTAGAAGTTAAACGCAATCTTACCCTTGAAGAACTGTTGAGTTTAGTTCCCCAAGCGAGGTCATACGCTCATGCAAACGGATGAAATTGAGATCGATTCCCCACCTGTGTTTGAAATTGGTCAGAAAGTGCGATCGCGCAAACTGATCCGCAATGACGGCACCTTTCCTGGCAAAGATATTGGGGCCACATTGGCCAAAAAAGGGGATGTTGGCTATGTAATTAGCATCGGCACTTTCTTGCAAAGCTCCTACATTTACGCAGTGCATTTCATGACCACAGGGCACATTGTCGGTTGCCGTAAAAAAGAACTTGAACTCGCTGAGGAAATTCAATGAAAGTCATGCTCCGCCGAAATCCTGCTGGACACCTAGTTGTCTATGTTGCTAAGAAAGATTTGGAAGAAGAAGTAGTCAAAGAAATAGAGGCAGAGAGTGAAAAGATTTTCACCCTTGCAAACGGGTGGGAATTGGCGATCGCTGGATTAGAAGAACCCTTGAAACTACCCAAAACTGTAGAAGCGAGACGCATTGCTTAGGAAATTAAGATCATGGTTCAATCTGAACACAACTCACCCATAGAATTTAATTTTGAAGGTCAGTTTCTGGGCTTTGTGCGTCATGATGGAAAGTTAAAATATCTGCGTTTAAGGATGTCATCAGAAGAAATACAGATCAAGCTTCCTAAAGCAGTGCGAATTGCTGGGGGATTATCGCTTCAGCCTGGTAGCTCGATCCGGGTCAATGGCCTGAGCAAGTGCGATCGCCATACCCATCAACTCAAATACAAAGCGACTCAAATTATACCCCTCACAGAGCACTCTAGGCTCACACCCCTAGAGCCTGCGACCCCTGCTGCTCTGGTGTCTTCAGTAATACATCAATCCCAAACCAAATCTAAAATCAAGCCCAAAATCAAGCCCAAAATCAAAGTACTGGTGTGCCAAAAATCGGGATGTTTGAAACGAGGGGGAAAAGGATTATGTGAAGCGATCGCTCAAATACTTGGCGATCGCCATTTAGAACCCCACGTCACAATTGAACGAACCGGATGTCTCAAACACTGTTCCGCTGCTCCTAACCTGGTAATCATGCCAGGAAATCATCGTTACACAGAGGTTCACCCTAAAATGCTGCCGCGGGTAGCAGATGCGATCGCCCAAAGTCTCGCAAGGTATTGATTGATTCTACCTATTGCACTGTGTTCTTTTCTCAGTTCTGTAGGGTAGGTAGTGCTAACGCAAAATCAAGATTTTAGCTAGGGTGCCTGAAAGGCACCCTAATTTTTTTAGGTTTCCATCATCACTAAAAGCAATCACTGTCCTATAGTTCCCCAAATTGTAGAATGAAATACGACGTAACCAAGGAATTTTTTCGTTGTATTCCCGTAGATCTGAGGACTATTCCCCTAAGATTTCTAAGTAATTTCTCGATGGTTGCTTTCAAGTAGGTAAGCCATTGTAAGTATATCTTTGTGTCATGTTATACACTAAATATTCAGGGAGTCGATATGCAATCAACGCTTCGTCCTCATCTCAGCGATTTCAGCAGCATTGTTTGCTTTAAAGCAGCAATTCGTGGCATGGAAGATGCTTTGGGGGAAAAACAACAGCGATCGCTCTGACTGCGGCTGGCAGAAGCCGGGGTAAAGATCTGGCCAAGACTTTGAACCTAGCTGGGGCATCCTTATCACTAGATGAACTGGCGTCCAAGCTGGCTTTCGCGTTGGGCGAAAACGGCACTCGTCTTTGCATGGTTGAAAAAATTGTGCAAGATGGCAGCGTCATCAAAGTATACGTTTCTGAGGCACTTTGCACCGCTGGGGAACCTCAAGGCTCTACTCGCAAATGTCTGTTTACATTGGGGGCCGTGTGGGGAGCCTTAGAGCAATTTTTGGGTAAGCGCCTCCAAGGACACCATACTGAATTTGCGCTGCAAGGAGCCACACATGATGTGTTTGAGTTTACGGAGATGTAAACAGACCATCAACGGATAATCTGAAACTTAACTCAATCTTAAACCACATTTAGGAGACTGTGATGGCTATTAATGTAATGACACTTGAATCGATTTTGCAGAACTTTGTCACTCAGACCAATGACATTCAGGGGGCGGCTCTGGTAACTCCCGATGGTCTTTCTCTAGCAAGTAACTTGCAAGTTGGCATGGATGAAGAACGAGTAGCGGCCATGTCTGCGGCAATGCTGTCTTTGGGTGAGCGGATCAGCCATGAACTGGCTAGAGGCATCATCGATCGCATTGCGATTGAAGGAGATGGAGGACATGCCATCTTAACGAGCTGTGGTCAAGATGTTGTTCTGTTGATCATGGCCAGCCAAACCGCTAAGCAAGGGCTGTTGATGCTGGAAATCAAACGCTTGTTGTCAGAACTGAAAGGCGCTCTAGGTCATTAATTCAATATTGCTCAAGGGAGGCATCCATGGGGATTTCGGGTTACTTAGAAACTTTCCCGTTACCAGAAGTTTTTCGAGTTCTGGAACGAGGGCAAAAAACAGGACGGCTGACTATCCGGGTTGTTGCTCCCAATCATCCTGCCCAGTTTCATTACATTTGGTTGAGTCACGGGCGAATTGTGGCTATTGTGGATCGAGCAGATCATCAACACCTGCTCTCTATGTTGATCCAACGACACTGGCTTACCAATATATGGTGGCTCAACTCAATC
>JAAUOQ010000452.1 GCA_012034795.1 Leptolyngbyaceae cyanobacterium CRU_2_3 | reverse complement strand
CCTTGCTGTATAAGGTATACAACCTATTAAAACCTATCGCTAAAAGACTGATAGATCCATCAAAATAAGAGCTTTTTCTGAGCTTTTTACATCTAGTCTGTTTTGAAATTTTGGCTGGGAATTAGGCACACTAGAAACACTTAACTATAAAAGCTGAAAGTGCGACAAGCGTCGCTCCGGACTTGATATCTGTTTGCCTAGGTGGTATACCTCAATGACCTGTGACGGCAATATCCTAATTGTGGATGATAAGCCCGACAACTTGCGCTTTCTATCAGAAATCCTAACCCAGCAAGGATATGATACCCGAACAGTGATTAGCGGGCGGATGGCGCTCATGGCGGCTGAGACAGCTCCACCTGAGCTGATCCTGTTGGATATTTTTATGCCTGGGATGGATGGCTATGAAGTTTGTCACAAAATCAAGTCTGACCCCAATACTTGTGATATTCCTATCATTTTTCTGAGCGCTCTAGATGATGTATCGGATAAAGTTAGAGCTTTTGAGGTAGGTGGCGTAGACTACATCACAAAGCCATTTGAGACAGGGGAAGTTTTAGCGAGGGTAAAAACCCATCTGACGCGCTACCGATTTCAGCAGGAGCTTCAGCTCGCCAATCAGGAACTGAAACGTTTGGTTAATTTGGATAGCCTGACGCAATTGGCAAACCGTCGATGCTTCAATGAACACTTGGAACAAGAATGGCGTCGCCTGATGCGCGATCAGCAACCCCTGTCGTTAATTCTTTGCGATATTGACTTTTTTAAGCAATACAATGATACCTATGGACATCCTGCCGGGGACGCTTGTCTGCGTCAGGTTGCCATGGTGCTTCAGATTTGTGTGAAGCGTCCAGCAGACTTGGCATCTCGCTATGGCGGAGAAGAGTTTGCCATTACCCTACCTAAGACCCCTAGATCTGGGGCGATCGAATTAGCTCAAAGAATTCAGGTCGAAATCCGCCAGCTTCGGCAAGTGCATGCTACCTCTAGTGTCAGTCCCTATCTCACGCTCAGTTTGGGGATTGCCACACTTATTCCCCAAGGTGACCGATCGCCTGATCACTTGATCGCTGCTGCTGATCAAGCCCTTTATCAAGCGAAACAGGCGGGGCGGGATTGCTTTGCTTTAGCAGACACATTGATAGATTTATGAATTTCCTGTTGTGGATGGGACAAATTCACCAGAACACCCGCATTATGTTGTTGCTATGCGGAGTAGGGCTGCTGGTAGCAGTAGGCATAGTATGGATCGCGCGAAGATTTTATACACAGGTTTTAGCTACAAAGGAAGCAGCTTACGCAGAACGCTTAGCCCAAGCCAACCAGGCGCTTGAGCAAGAAGTCGCCAAGCGCCAACAGGTAGAGCAAAGCCTACACGAAAGCGATAGAAAATTTCGTGCCATCTTTGACCAAACCTTGCAGCTTGTAGATTTGCTGAAACCAGATGGTACGGTGCTAGAAGCGAATCAGGCATCGTTAAATTTTAGTGGATTGAAGCGATCGCAAGTCATGGGTAGGTTCTTATGGGAAACACAAGGAAGGGAACTATCCTCTGAGGCGCAGGAGCAAATTAAGCAGGCAATTGCCAGGGCCGCACAGGGCAAATCTGTTCGCTATGAGGTAGAGGTTTTGAGGCAAAGCCACTTCCTGACCACAGTCAATTTTTGCTTGCGGCCCATTTGGAATGAGGCAGGTCAAGTGTCGCTATTGCTGTGTGAAGGGCAAGACATTAGCGAACGCAAGCGGGAAGAGACAGCGTTAAAGATCTCGGAGCGCAACCTACGGTCTTTATTCAACAGTGCCCATGATGCCATTTTTATTTATGCGACTGATGGCACAATCTTGAATGTCAACGATCGGATGTTGGAAATGTATGAAGTCTCGCGGGAGCAGGCTCTCCAATTTTCGATTCAGTTCCACGATGCCGCAGCTACTCATCCTCTAAAGATTACCCCCACTCTATGGAATCGAGCATTAAACGGAGAAATCCTCTGTTTTGAGTGTCAAGCCAAACGTTCTGGCGACGGACTGATCTTTGACGTTGAGGTAACTCTGCGCCGCATCGTCTTTAACAACAAGACTGCAATTCTTGCCAATATCCGTGATATTAGCGATCGCAAGCAAACTGCGGCTGCCCTGGAAGCTCAGAAATCTCTACTCTACAAGGTGATTGATGCTATTCCTAGCTGCATTTTTGTCCAAGATCGACAAGGACAAGTGATTGCGATTAATCAGGCGGGGGCAGATCTGTGTGGGGCTACGGTAGAAGAGATTATTGGAAATCAGAAAAGCCCCTGGGGTCATCTTTCTGCGACTCCGTTGGCAGAGTCTTTGGCAGTGAATCGAGCGGTGATGGTATCACGCCAGCCTCAAATCTGTCCTGCCCAGATCATTCATCACCAGGGTGAGCCCCGGTGGTATCAAACCATTATTAGTCCGTTCCTTGATCAGCAAGGTCGAGTCCAGGGGATGATTGGGTCCGCTATCGATATCACTGAACTCAAACGCACTGAGGAAGAGTTGCGGCAAACCAAAAACGCAGCCGAAGCTGCCAACAAAGCTAAAAGTGCTTTCCTAGCCAACATGAGTCATGAATTACGAACGCCCCTCAATGCCATTTTGGGGTTCTCACGATTGATGGCACATGATAGTCTAACCCCCCACCAAAAACAGCAGATTGAAGCCATTAACCGCAACAGTGAACACCTACTACAACTGATCAATGAGGTCTTGTCGATTGCCAAAATTGAATCAGGACATATTGATCTTAGAAGAGGAGAGTTGCAATTTACATACACTGCTGGAGAGCATTGAGGGGATGTTCAGTTTGCGTGCCAGCAGTAAAAATATTCGGCTTTTGTGCGATCGCGCTGTTGATGTGCCCTGCTTTATTGAAACCGACAGCCCTAAACTGCGACAAGTTCTGACAAACTTGATTGACAATGCGGTTAAGTTTACTGAGCAAGGACAGGTGGTGATGCGCGTTCGCATCCAAGATCAGAATGCAACAACGAGTGAATCCTACCTATGTTTTGAAGTTGCCGATACAGGACTGGGAATTGCCCCTCATGAATTGAATCTAATTTTTGAGTCATTTATGCAAGCAGAAGCAGGGCGACAATCTCAGCAAGGCACAGGATTGGGCTTAGCTATTTGTCGCCGGTTTGTTCAGCTAATGGGGGGCGAACTCAAAGTTAGCAGTCAATTAGGCAAGGGAAGTGTGTTTTCATTTGCTCTTCCCCTTAAGGTCGCAGAAGCTCCCACTGAGGCAGCGATCGCACCAACTCAGTCTCAATCTGGCTTGACTGAGTACTTGTCTCATGTGCCATCCCTTTTGCATGAATGGAATCTTCCACTAGGAAATACTGAAGACAATCACGTTGTGGATAAACCGTCTTTGACCACGAATTTTTCAGAGAGTCACACCAGTCCCCTTGATGCTTCATCCTTTCAAATCATGTCTGCTCGTTGGATTGCCGAAATCAACTTTGCCGCTCGTAGCGCTGACGCTAAAACCATTTTCCGGTTGCTAGAGCAGATTCCGGAAAAGTATACTGATCTCAGGGAAGCGATCGCTTCCCTGGTTCATCACTTCAAACTTGAGCACTTGATCCAATTAACACAGCAAGACTAGATTGCGAGCACTCGCAACCTTAAATTTCGTAGCTCAACTCTTTCACCTGCATTGCCTTGGCTAGTTCTGCCGCAACTTGT
>JAAUOQ010000055.1 GCA_012034795.1 Leptolyngbyaceae cyanobacterium CRU_2_3 | reverse complement strand
CCAGTCCGAAGCTCGCCAAGCGCCGCCGAAAGAACTAATGGAAGCAATGGGAATGTCGATTGCACCAGAGCTACAACCCGCAAAGGAGACAGTCGATCGTGGTTGAAGAAAATTCCCCACCGGCAGTGGAAACCCCGGAAGCAAACCCAGAAGCAACTCAAATTATTGAAGCGGGCAAAACCTCGCGATGGCTCACTGAAAATGGCTTCGAGCATGAAGTCATGGAGGCAGATCATCTAGGGGTTGAAGTCTTGAAGATTGATCGCGACTTTCTATTGCCCTTCTGTACCGCACTCCACGCCTACGGATTTAACTATCTACAATGCCAGGCAGCCTATGACACGGGTGCAGGCGGCGAACTCGTTAGCACCTACCATCTCATCAAGGTCAGTGACAATGCCGAGCGCCCTGAAGAGTTGCGGGTTAAAGTGTTTTTGCCCAGAGAAAACCCTCAATTGCCCTCTGTCTACTGGATTTGGAAAGGGGCTGACTGGCAAGAGCGGGAAAGCTATGACATGTTTGGCATCATCTACGAAGGGCACCCCAACCTGAAACGTCTGCTGATGCCGGAAGACTGGACAGGCTGGCCCTTACGAAAGGATTATATTAGCCCTGATTTTTACGAACTTCAGGATGCTTATTAGGAGTCGGTTCATTTAATTTTGATGGGATTGTTTGGTGCGAGCCTTGTGCCCGCGTTCGTCGGTACAAGGCTCGCACTGCCCTCAGCTTTTTCTTGATAGACCCCTGGTTCAGGAAACTAAAGCTGGCTGGTAACGAATCCCAGCTTTCTTAAACCGATCGAGTGCTTGTTGCAGGCGATCGCAGTCGGCAATTAAACTGATTCGGACATAGCCTTCACCGCCAGAGCCAAAGGCATTGCCTGGTGTCACTACTACCCCTGTTTGCTGAAGCACCGACAGGGCAAAATCTGTGGAGCCAACCCCCGGCGGACAGGCAACCCAGAGATACATGGTAGCTTTGGGTTTAGGCACATCCCAACCCAGTTCTGCCAATCCTTGAATCAAAAAGTCACGCCGTGTCCGGTAGCGTGCCTGGACTTCATGCAGGTAAACATCAGGCAAATTGAGTGCGGTTTCTGCGGCAGTTTGCAGGGCGGCAAAGATGCCATAGTCTAAATTGGTTTTTAACGTTCTCAACCCCTGAATAATATGGCGATTGCCCACCACAAAGCCGACTCGCCAACCTGCCATATTGTAGGTTTTAGACATCGTGTGGAACTCTACGCTAATATCTTTGGCACCTGGAATTTCTAATACGGCTAGTGGGCTGATAACCATCAAACGCCAATTCCGCATAAGCCTGATCATGGACTAGCATGATCTCGTATTTACGAGCAAAGGCCACTATCTCCTCGAAAAACTCACGGGGTGCCGTAGCAGCCGTAGGATTGCTGGGATAGTTGAAGTAAAGAATTTTTGCCTGCTGCGCCACAGATTCAGGAATCTGACTTAGGTCAATCAGCCAATCCTTTTCGGGCTGCAAAATGAGTTGATGAATTTTGCCCCCTGCAATCAACGGCCCTCGAAAATGAGCCGGATAGGAAGGACTGGGAACTAGCACCAAATCCCCCGGATTGACATAGGCGATCGCCAAATGGGCCAATCCTTCTTTAGAACCCAACAGTGGCAGCGCTTCACCCTCTGGATCAAGCGGTACGTGATAGCGGCGGTAGTACCAATCTGTGATGGCGCGTCGGAAATTAGCAGTGCCTTCAAATGGCGGGTATCCGTGATTGGCAGGGTTCTGGAGAGCAGCGATCGCCGCATCCACTACAGGCTGAGGTGTTGCCCCATCTGGATTTCCCATCCCTAGATCAATTAAATCTAGCCCTTGCTCCCGCGCTCGTGCCTTCAGTTCATCCAAACGAGCAAACACATAGGGGGGTAGGCTACGCAGGCGATCGGCGGGGGTAATCCAGTCTAGGTTCATACTGCTCAAAGTGATGAGGGGGATGTTAACTTAAGGGTTGACTCAGAGATTGGCTCAGGAGCTTGCTCAGGGATTGGTCAAGTGTCCTGTCTCGGCGGGTCGGGCTTCGGTGCCAGGAACATTCAGTCCCAGTACAGTGGTGGAAACCATGGCTGCCATCAAATGTTCTGGAGTCACTGCAAACGGCAAATGATGAATATCTGAACCCGGACGGCAAGCAAACTCAGCCGCGCTTTTCAAATCAGAGAGGGTGATCTGGCTTAGCCCCAGATCCGCCAAGCTTCTGGGAAGCCCAATCTCAGCATAGAACTTCAGGAGTTGTTGGCGTGCCGTTTCTGCTAAGCGATTGCCCTGCATTAGCTCTTCCAAACGCAGTTGCACCAGGATGCCGTAAGCCACCTTCTCGCCATGCAAAGTATCGTGACTTTGCAACAGTTGTGTCAAGCCATTGTGAACGGCATGAGCCGCTACCGTGCGGCATTGGGCACCCCCCAACCCCCCAATTACGCCTGCCAACAGTACCGTTGCGTCTACGACTTCGCGCCAGACGGCACTGCCCGGAGCCTGAAGTGCTACGACTGACTTTTGAAACAGCAGATCTCGTAGAATCCTAGCCTGTTGCACAGCAGCAATGATCAGTGTTTGATCGGCATGTCCGCTGCTGACCGAGGCTTCATACCACTTTGCCAAGGCATCGCCAATCCCTGCCACTAGCGTTCGCCGAGAAGCCGTCTGCACCAATTTATAGTCCAAAATCAGCAAATTAGGGCAGGTGGCTAAGCCTACATCGTAGATAAAAGCGCCTTGATCGGAGTAGACGTTGGCCAGCGCTGTCCATGCCGCACAAGTCGCTCCAGAAGTGGGAATTGTGGCGATCGGCAATTGACATTGATATGCCAACAACTTGGCTGCATCCAGCGCCTTCCCCCCGCCGATGCCAATAATCAGATCTGCCTGGTGATGTGCTACAGCATCTCGCAGAATTGCCAATCCTGCCTCACTGCAATCCATGCCATAGGAAGCCTGTGTTACTGAGAGAGCAGCCTGCTCTAAGACGGGCAACAACAGCGGCTCGATCAGCTTGAGTGTGCGATCGCCCCCAACCACGAGCGGACGTTTGCCCAGACGAGCGATCGCTTCACCCGCTTGTTGCAAAATTCCTGTGCCCCGAATGATCTGGGCGGGTGCCACCGACAGAATGGGTAAGGCAGGCGAATCAGCCACAGATGGATTTAGGTTGGCATAGGATGTACTGGAATACAGCGCTGCGTCAATCATACGATGCTCTAGCAATAGCCTTAAAAAAGCATGAAGCGAAGTAAAGATTAATTTACTATATTCATTTGTATTTTAGCTAACCCGTTTTTAGCTGACCCAACTTGGACGGCAAGTGAACCAAGTAGGTTGCTCAGGTAGGTTGCTCAGGTAGGTTGCTCAGGTAGGTTGCTCAGATGGGGGTTCAGGTAGGTTGCTCAGGTAGCTTGCTCAGATAGGGGCACAGCAGGCGGCAACTTGGCCAGGCTTTCGGGAAAAATCTGAATTTCCATGTTGTCATCCTCTTTCACAAAAAGCGATCGCTTCACCTGCCCCAAAAGTAGAGGTTCCGACACGCCAGCTTCGGGATGTAGCACGGTTCTCGCCCGAATCGTCAGTTGCTGTTCACCCCGGCTCAATCGCCCCACCGAGAACAAGTTGCTAGCGGCTTGCTGCAAAGTGGCAGTTAGCTCAGCTTGATTAATGGTTGGAGGTACTACGATGACCACTTGGTCTGCACCTGAGTCAAATACCGTTGAATAGCGCACTGCACCAGGAATCGAAGTTCGCGTAAACGGCACAACCCCTAAGGTAAACAGACCCACGGTTAACACCACCATGAATCCCGTTGCGCCCACCAAACGAAAGCGAATCCCCCACTGAAATAGGAAACAGAGTCCAGTCAGCGCGCCAAACGCTAGCGTGGCAAGACCCGCCCATTGAGCGTAGGTCTGAAAGTCGGATGGAGAGAGCATAGGGATGGGGAATGGGGAATGGGGAACGAAATTAAGAATTGAGGGCTGAGAGGTTTGAACGCTCTAGGTTTGCCTTACTCGTTGCTGATGGCTGCCGCAGGTTGTACGCCTTGGGGAGATTCTAGGGCAGCTTTCAGCGTGTGCCAGGAAAGATTGGCGCATTTAATGCGGACTGGAAATTGGGCAACGCCTTGCATGACGTTGAGCTTGCGGAGGTCTTGAGGAAACTCTGCCTCTCCCCGCATCATAGACTGAAACCGCTGCACCATTTCTAGAGCTTCAACTGTTGTTTTACCGCGCAGCGCATCGGCCATCAAATCGGCCGATGCCAGGGCGATCGCACACCCTTCGCCTTCAAATTTCACTTCATCAATGCGATCGCCTGCTTCACTGAGTTTCAGTGTTAGCTCGATCGTGTCGCCACAAGAGGGGTTGTGTCCCTTTTGATAGCGATCGACGGGATTGGACTTGCCGCGATTACGAGGCTTTTTATAGCGCTCTAAAATCACCTGTTGATAGAGATCGCGTAAATTATCTAAAGCCATAGGTAGATTCGCTTAGCTTCTTCTCCATCCTATCAGTCCTGCTGGCGAGATGGACTAGAGAGATGGCGGTTCAAGGTAGGAGGATTCAGATTGGTGTAGGGTATTGATCAGATTCTTTCGCGCTTTTGCCTACGTTATGCCAGGAGAAATCATGCGTATAGTCCTTTACAGTAAGCCAGGTTGTCATCTCTGTGAGGGACTGCACGAGAAACTGGAGCAGGTCAAAAATCCTCACTTTGAGTTAGAAATCCGGGACATTACTCTACGTGAGGATTGGTTCCAAGCCTATCAATACGAGATTCCAGTATTATTTGCTATTCGAGATGTTGTCCAAAATTCGCCCACTACTGATTCGCCACCGATCCCCTTACCCCGGATATCTCCTCGCGCTTCTGTCCCACAAATTGAGCAAGTGCTCCAGCGATACCTGTTGGAAACTCCACAAAATAAGTCAAAATAAGCGCAAGACTTTATTTAGTGTAAAAATTTAGTGTAAAAAAGCGCAGAAATAAGGCTTCTACAAACTCAGGCGTATGGAGTTGTTGACATGAAACTCAGAGAATTATTGGCGATCCTCCCTGCCAGATCCCTGCCAGATCATCCGGCACTCGATCAAGAAGTCAAAGGACTCGCCACCAATTCCCACGCCTGCCAGCCTGGGGATTTGTTCATGGGTATGCCAGGAACCAGGGTCGATGGGGGAGAATTTTGGCAAAGTGCGATCGCGGCTGGAGCAATTGCAGCGATCGTTTCGCCCGCAGCGGTTGACAAAGTCCCACCAACCAACGCCCAAACCTGTCTGATCTCTTATGCCGATATGTCACAAGCCTGCGCTCAGCTAGCCGCAGCTTTCTATGGCAACCCAGGACAACAGCTAACGTTAGTGGGTGTGACAGGCACAAATGGTAAAACCACCACATCTCACTTGATCGAATATCTGCTGTGTCAAAGTCAACAACCCACAGCCTTATTGGGAACGCTCTATACGCGCTGGGCTGGCTATCAACAAGCCGCAGTGCATACGACACCCTTTGCCCCAGAACTCCAAGAGCAACTCAGCCAAGCAGTTAATGCCGGTTGCCAATTTGCAGTGATGGAAGTTAGCTCTCACGCCTTAGCACAGGGACGGGTGTTGGGTTGTCCGTTTGCAGTGGCAGTGTTTACAAATCTCACCCAAGACCACCTGGACTATCACAAAGATTTAGACGATTACTTTGAAGCCAAAGCCTTACTGTTTAGCCCCGATTACTTGAAGGGGCGAGCCATCATTAACCTTGATGATGCCTATGGACAGCGGCTGATTAGTCGTCTTCCTCCAGAGCAAGTGTGGACCTACAGCGTTGAAGATTCATCTGCTCAGTTGTGGATGAGCGATTTAGTCTATCAAGCAGAAGGGGTGCAAGGAATTTTGCATACGCCTCAAGGGAATGCGGCATTTCAATCGCCACTGGTGGGGCAGTTCAACTTGGCAAATCTGCTGGCGGCAGTTGGCGCAGCCCTGGATCTGGGGTTAAAGCTAGAAGCGATCGCCCAACTCTTGCCTCAGTTTCCAGGTGTTCCAGGACGGATGGAGCAAGTGCAGACTCAGCCTGAACAAGATATCAGTGTCATTGTAGACTATGCTCATACGCCCGACAGTCTAGAAAATATGCTGCGAGCGGCTCGTCCCTTTATCTCAGGGCGAATGATCTGCGTGTTTGGCTGTGGGGGCGATCGCGATCGCACCAAGCGTCCTGAAATGGGGAGGATTGCGGCAAACTTATCGGATTGGGCGATCGTCACTTCCGACAACCCGCGAACTGAAGACCCAGAGAGAATTTTGCAAGATATTCTCTGGGGTATTTCAGAAGTTGCAAATCATCCTGTGAATCATACCGTTATCAGTGATCGGGCTGAGGCCATTCGTACGGCTATCCTCAGAGCTAAACCGGGGGATGGTGTGTTAATTGCGGGTAAAGGGCACGAAGATTACCAAATTTTGGGTACAGAAAAGATTCACTTTGATGATCGAGAGCAAGCCCGAATTGCATTAATCTGCCGTTTGTCTGCAAGTTCCCAAGCTGAAAGGGAATACTGATAAAAATCGAAGAGATCCTACTCATCTTGTAAATCTTCAACGCCAATAGGCTCCTCCCGTAGTCTGATTTGAACTTTGTGTCTGTTGTTCTCAAATGTTCCGTACATGGATAGATTTCTTAGGAAAACTGTATTAGATCAAGGGAGCACTAGATCGATACAGTACTAGAACCCTATCCCAAAATCTTGTCGAATGCAATTCACATTTGGCGCATTGCAGGTAAGGTGGGCAATGCCCACCACAAAATGAGTTTTTATAGACTCTAGATAGAATTTAGCCCCCTCTATTCACCTTGCTGGCTCGCAATTTTATGAACTCTTCATACACGCCTGATGCTTCCCTCTATGAACTAGCGATCGCAGCCGATTTATCCCTACATCCGCTCAAAATCAGCCCAACTACCTTTAAGTCAATGGTGGGGCTAGTTTTAGATTTATTGATTGAACAACAGCTTCCAGCAACCCTCTGGCTGAAGCTACCTAAAGGTGAGGTGTGGCAGTCTGAGACACAGCGGTTTTGTCAGTCTGCCATGGCTCCCTACTCAATTTATAGTCTGCAATCGCAATTGGAAGAATCCCAGAGCGGGCAAGCTAAAAAAAGTGGATCTGCCCCAGCCAACATAGCCGATTGGGATAATTTAGAAGCAACAGATGTGACGCTAGATGAGAACCTAACAGAACATTCACAGGGATTAGGGGTTAACGCAGTCAAGGATTCACAGCTTTTTGCATTGCCTTTGGCAGCAGAGAGCCAGCTTAAGCGAGAGTATTTTTTACTGGTTGTATCGTCAGGATTTTCGGGGTTAGTGTTGGCCCATCGTCCGCGATCGGTTCGCCAAAAGTCAGAGGGGCGAACCGATCAAGGAAATAAATTTCCTGCAACCGAAGCATTTTTGACAGCAGAAGAGGCACTGGAGCAAAAACATCCATTGTTGGGGTTTAGCACGTTCGAACCTACCACTCTTCAACAGATCTTGGATGGCATTAACCGCGCCATTTGCTTCGGACAGCCGGAAACTCAATCTAGCGATGAGCTAGAGAAGCTGCTGATCACTTGGGAGCAACTGGTAGACAGCGGTAGAGTCAATACCCTCAATCCCACTTTGCTCAGCAGTTTATTTAACAAGCAAATTCAGCGTCAAGAAGACATTTGGCGCAACAGCACACTGTATCGCCGTCAGGCAGAAGCCGTTTCTACCCTGCGTCTAGACAACGAAGATATGCTCAACAGCATCCGCCAAAAAGACGAATTTGTGAAAACGATGGGGCAGGAATTGCGAACGCCTCTGACCAGCATGAAGACAGCACTCTCCTTACTCAATTCGCCAATTATCAAGCCGCCTCAACGCCAAAAATACATGGAAATGCTGAGCCAAGAGTGCGATCGCCAAAGTGCTTTGATCACCAGCGTCCTGGATTTGATTCAGATTGAAAGTACTGTGGATCAGGTGCCGATGGAAGCCCTACGGCTTGCCGAAATTGTCCCTGGCATTGTTAGTACCTATCAGCCCCTAGCTCAAGAAAAAGGGATTTCGCTAGGTTATACGATTCCAGATGACCTATCGCCTGTCTCCTGCCTGAGCCATAGACTCAAACAAATTGTCATTAACCTATTGCATAACAGTATCAAATTTACTCATACGGGTGGGCAGGTTTGGGTACGCGCTAAGCAGCAAGGAGATTTTGTCCAAATTGAATTTCGAGATACTGGCATTGGTATTGCCCAGTCTGATCTGCCTAAAATCTTCGATCGCTTCTATCGGGTTCGGATTGCTTCGGGCGAAGACTCTAGTGGCTCTGGCTTAGGACTGGCGATTGTTCAACAATTACTGCTGCGCTGCGGCGGTTCCATTACGGTTAAAAGAAAAGTTGGCGAAGGTTCAGCCTTTACGGTGCTATTGCCTGTCTATCAACCGAGCTAACCCTCGATCTAACCATCGGGGGTAATGGAGTTCTGTCTTTTGAGACTGGACGGTTCTCTGGCTGGTTTAACGAACGGAATCACAGTGCCATTAGGTTGTCCTACTAGAGGCTGACGCAACTTGGCAAGGCTCTTCCGCACTTTTTGAGCATTCAAGGTGCTGCCCTGGGTTTCAAAGAGCTCAGCAGCAATTCCCAAATCCTCGATCGCCCCTAAATAATTTCGTAGTTTTTGCCAGGTTAGACCGCGATAGTAATGACAAACTGCTGAATCAGGAGCCAGATAAATTGCTTCACCGTAGTCGGTAATCGCTTTCTGGTGATTGCCTAACTTTTGCCAAGCCATGCCGCGATAGAAAAAGGCAATTGCCCAATCGGGTCGATTGTCAACTGCTTGAGTGTAATCCGCGATCGCTTTTTCCAATTCTCCTTGCTCTAGATACATGAATCCGCGATTGCAGTAAGCGGCGGCTTGTCGAGGATGCAGTCGAATGGATTCGGTCATGCCCTCGATGGCATTGCCAATTTCTCCAATTTCGTAATGCACAATGCCTCGGTAGTTGTAGGTAATGGCATCTTCTGGGTTAAAGCGGAGAATTTGCGTATAGTCAGCGATCGCGCCAACCTTGTCGCCCAAGTCGTGCCGAGTGACACCCCGATTCCAGTACGCCACCAAATCATCTGTTTCCAGCACCGGATTGTCAAAGCGGCTAATCAAACGCTGAATTACCTCTGAATCACGAGTTCGCAACTTCAGTTGGAGTTCTGGGAAAGTGGTACTGGTTTTTAGACCTTCAGCAATTCCCAACACGGCAAAGGTTCGATCGGACACCAGAAAATTCTCGCCGGTTCCCAATATTTTGAACTGAAACTGCTGAGGATAGGTGCGTTTGAGGTGTAGCAAATTATGCAATGTTTCTTGCATAGTGTCCTGCTGGGACAGATTGGACATCCAACCCCGCCGCAGTTTTTTCAGCAACCGCTCAGCATTGCGATCGGAAAAATGACACCAACCAATGTCTAGACGGCGTCCTTGATTGAGAAACGCCTCCAGTTTTTGCAAGAGAGCCTGATCAAGGCTGCATTGATCGGCCCAAGGCAAAATCAAAATTAAGCGTTCTTGCGTTGATGCCAGAGCCTCTTCCAAAATGGCCCGGCTCCCCGTGAGGAAATGGGCATCGCTGCCGTCCGACTGCGCCAAGTCAAACACGAGTTCATAGTGGGGAGATGCTGAAACACTTTGTAACTGCTGCGAAATATACTGAAGCTCTTGCTGAACAACTTCCTGAATTCTGTATCTGAATCCATCCAGTGTATTTTCTGCGGCTGGAATCCGCTGAGATAGCTCCCGCAACTGGCTTTGTAGCGCTGCCACATCCAGACTCTTAGGCAACTGATTAATTTGTGCCTGTAACTGTTGGTTCTGCTCTGCCAAACTTTGGGTAAAACTGTGAATCGTGGAGAGCTGCGATCGCAAATGTTCTAGATAGTGAGCAGCTTCTTTCTGGAGCGTAATGCGGTCGGCAGATGCTTTTGCAGAGGGTTGAAATCCCTGTTTTTCAGTAATTTCTTGTCCTAAATCTGTAACCTGCTCTAATCCTTTAGCCTCTAATCCTTTAGCCTCCTCTAAGTCTTTAGAGCGTAGAGAAGATCGATCAGGACTGGCAGAATTCTCAGGGTCCATCGACTTCAACAGATCCACAAACACACTGTTAAAGGTGATGGATGCTGTTTCGATCGCCACAACCGACTGTTTCAACTGCTCCTGTTGCTGGTGCAGTCCACGTACTTCATTCACCAACGCCAGTAAATCGCGGCGAGGTACCAAATCGGCTATCATGCGAACCAGTTCGCCAAATTCCTGTTTGAGGGAACTGAGATCAACTGGTGGTGGCAGTTTTCCAAGCTGGCGATCGAGTCGTAAAATTTGCTCTTGCAGCGATGTGAAATTGGGTTTGGCCTGGGTTGTAAAACTGTCCAGATTAGTCTGAAGAGTGTCTACGTCCAATTGCAGTTGGGCGATCGCCGTTTCTGTCTGTTTGGCTTGAGTCGTTTCGACAAATTCCTGAAAATCAGTCCCTAGTCGAGTCAGGTCGGTAGCAATCTGTTGATACTGCCCCTCAAGCTGATCGATCTCTCGTGCCGATTCCAGTTCCTGCTGCTCCAAGGGTTTGAGACGTTGATTCATCTCCTGCTGCACGGCTGTAATTTCGGCATACAGGCGACTGGCAACCTCCCGGTCTTTCATTAACAGGCCCTGCCGTAACAAATGCACGGTTTCAGTGGAAGGTAGTCCAGCAACCTGTTGATTCAGCAAATCTATCTGCTTAGACAACTTGTGATCCATCTCTGCTAGAGATAGATCTCTCATTCGGCTAGTATTCTCAAACTGGCGACGATTGAGCCAGCCCAGTACTGCGAGTGCCGTTAGCGGCATCGTTGTGTAGAAGATTTGTTTGGAAACGATGGATGCTACTGATCCAATGACTAAACCAGCTATCGATACGTTTTCTAGAGCACCTAGGGGAGGATTTTTTTTCATCTCAAACCGCAGCTTCTGATGGACTAAGACTATCCAAACCTGGGAGAGTCTGCTTCATGAAGTCGAGAGAGTCCTATTCATCTCTTCTAGCTCTCAGCCTTCAATTCAGGGAAATTCTCTGATGGTAGTTTTTAATAATTGGCACAATAAATAACTCCCCTGTCCTTTGGCAGATCAGGGAGGATGCGAGGAATGGGGGCGATCGCATTCCTACTCAACCTTTCAGATTCGTCGCATTCAGATCATTTCAGCAAGAGCGGCTGTTAGGAGACAGAATGCTAGGGCTTGTCAACTCAGTACAAGTTGACCGTACAGCGATCGGGAAAGTTTCCAGATCAAGGTGGATTTGTCAAGCCTTTTTTCAAGCTCTTTTGTCAGTTACGTATGTTCAGTAGATCGCAAATGGGTTTTGGGGCGTGTGCGCCAAAGCTCTACAAATTCTGGTTTTCTGACCGCGCAGCGGTCAGAAAACCAGAATTTTGAAAGAATTATTGGGAGCTTTGCGATCTACTGATGTTGAGTGGTTTGGGTTGTCATAGCCATAAAAAGGGACTGGGAATCCTGTGAGGTGAGTTGAGAACGAGGACGGCGTTGAACATACTGACCGTCAGATTGAAGTTCCCAAGCCCGACGATTGTCTGCCAACATAGTGCCCAACATGGTTTCCAATTCTTTGGCTAGGTTCGGATCATCGATCGGCACGACTACTTCAATGCGGCGATCGAGATTGCGAGGCATCCAGTCAGCACTGCCAATATAGATCTCTTCCTGTCCATGATTGTGAAAATAGAGGATTCGCGAGTGCTCATGAAAGCGACCAATGATACTGATGACGCGGATATTCTCGCTAATGCCTACCAATCCGGGGCGCAAACAGCAGGTGCCTCGAACAATTAGATCAATTTTCACCCCTGCTTGGGAAGCTTGGTAGAGCGCTTGAATCATCTCTGGATCAACCAAAGCATTCATTTTGGCGACAATCCGCCCATGCCGTCCATTCTTTGCATGATCAATTTCACGTTGGATAAAGTGGAGCAAGCTTCTCCGTAAATTAACGGGTGCTACCAGCAACTTACGATAGCTTTGCTGACGCGAGTAGCCCGTCAGTGCATTGAACAAATCAGTCAGATCTGCTCCCAAATCTTCTCGACAGCTTAGCAGTCCCAGATCTGTATAAGTTCGGGCTGTCCGGTGGTTGTAGTTCCCTGTACCAATGTGAACATAACGGCGGATGCGAGTTTCGGGTGGCGAAGCACCACTCACCTCTTCGCGTCGTACTACTAGCGTGACTTTGGTGTGAGTCTTCAAACCCATCAACCCATAGACCACATGGACACCTGCGCTCTCTAGCTTGCGGGCCCAGGTAATATTTTTTTCTTCCTCAAACGAGCCTTTAGCTCAATCAATACGGCCACCTGCTTGCCATTTTCAGCCGCTGTTACCAAAGAGTTGACAATGGGAGAATCCCCTGCTGTGCGGTATAGCGTCATTTTGATCGCCAGCACATTCGGATCAGCGGCGGCTTGAGCCACAAAAAGTTGAACGGAGGCGCTAAACGAATGATAGGGATGATGCAGCAGAATATCTTGCTGTCGAATGGCCGAAAAGATATCATCTCGGTGGTTATTTTTTGTAATAGACTCTCCAGGATGTAAGCCTCTAATTTTCTGTAAGGGCGGCGAAATCACCGCAGCCCAAGCGGGATATTTGAGTTTTGGCAGAGGTAGAGCGTTCAGAGACATTAAATCTCCTAGCCCCATCAAGCCTTCCAGGTCATACACATCGCGATCGCTCAACTCCAGTGCTTGCATCAAGGTTCTTCTGACGCGACGCAACATGGTCGCTTGCACTTCCAAGCGTACTGCCATACCTCCCCAATTCCGCCGTCTTAGCTCTTGCTCGATCGCTAGTAACAAGTCATCGGCTTCTTCCTCTTCTAGCTCCAGATCGGCATTGCGGGTGATACGAAACACCGCAAAATCTAAGACCTTCATTTCTGGAAACAGCCGCTCTAGATAATGGGCAATCAGATCTTCTAGGGGTATGCCTGTCCATGCGGTGACTCGGCCTTTCTGCCGCCACCACAACGATTGAGGCAAAGCTAGAAAACGCGGCAGATTTCTGGGTATTTCCACACGGGCAAACTGTTTCTCCTGCGTTTGCAAATTTTTCACCGTCACGGCCAGGTTCAGGCTGAGGTTGGAAATGTGTGGGAAAGGATGCCCTGGTGCCAAGACTTGGGGCACCAACTCAGACAAAAGCTGGGTTTCAAAATAGTCTCGGCAGTAGAGTTGCTGTTCCAGAGTCAGGTTGGCATAGCTCAGGAGATAAATTCCTTTAGTGGCAAGCTGAGGACGCAAAAGCTGCTCAAAGCTTTGTTGTTGTTGAGCAACGATGGGGCGTAACCGTTGGGCGATCGCCTCTAACTGTCCTGTAGGGGTGCGTCCATCAGGCGAAGCTTGGCGAACTTGTGCTTCCACCTGTTGTTTCAGGGCTGCCACCCGCACCATGAAAAATTCATCCAGATTGGTGCTGAAAATTGACATCAACCGGAGACGATCCAGTAAAGGAGTGCGTGGATCGATCGCATCATGCAACACCCGATGATTGAAATCTACCCAGCTCAATTCCTGATTGAAGTAAAGCTGAGCGGGATTGAGGCTAAGTTCTGGCGCGATTTTTCTGCGCTTAGGCATAACGAAAAACAAGCGAGGGGCAAATGCAATAGAAACAACATGACTGATGACAGCAGCTTTCATTGAGCTAAATCACAAGCGTCTATGCTATGGTTTGCTGATCTGAAAATTGCTGCCAGTGAATGCTGACTTAGATAAGTGGATTAACTGAATCTTGCCGCTAGTGGCATTGACAGTCCGTATTCTGACATACAGTTACTCTGGGCAGTCCTTGTAGCTAGCCGTCCTAGCAGCAGTAGATCACAAAGCTTTGCTAAATTCTCTCAAAACTTAGTTTTCAGGGCGCAAAGTGCCCTTGAAAACCAGATTTTGGGGTTTTGTGCCGCGCAACGCGCGGCACAAAACCCCATTCGCGATCTACTGAGACTGCCAAGGCA
>JAAUOQ010000054.1 GCA_012034795.1 Leptolyngbyaceae cyanobacterium CRU_2_3 | reverse complement strand
CAGTGAGACCCCTTCTATGCCAGTTAATCCCCACCGGCGGCGAACTTCAGATCAACACCTTTACATTGGGCAAACAGTCTACCCAATCGCTAGAGCAGGGAACAACTGAACCCCAAAGCCGACCCACCAGAGCAGTGGCAATGGACCCAACCGGTGGGTTTGTCGTGGTTTGGACTAGCCAGAGCCAAGATGACCCGAATGGTTTACTGGGGGGGGGAGGTGGAGTCTATGCTCAACGCTATGACAACACGGGCAATCCAGTGGGCTTAGAGTTTCAGATCAACACCACAGTTACCCTTGATCAAGACACTCCCTCCATTGCCATGGATGCTAGCGGCAACTTTGTCGTCACCTGGACCAGTTTTCAAGGGGGTGCCGCTAGACAAGAGGTACTTGCCAGACGCTACGACAAAAACGGCACACCGCTGAGTGATGAGGTGATAGTTAACACCTTTTTCCAAGATGCTCAGCAAAATTCCTCGATCGCCATGAATGCTACGGGCGAATACATCATCACCTGGTCTAGTGAGAGACAGGATGCTGGGGGGGCGGGTTCTTGGGGCGTTTATGCTCAGCGATACAATGCCGATGGGACGAAAAGGGGGCTGAGCTGGCCATTAACTCAAGAACTGCCACTGATACCAGTGAGGCGGTTTTGGGTGAGCAGCAGAGTTCTGCGGTGCGATCGCTCCAGATGGTAGTTTTGTCGTTGTTTGGGAAAGTAACGGTCAAGATGGCTCTGGGTGGGGGATCTATGCCCGTCGTTTCAATGCGGCTGGAGAAGCGCAAGGCAATGAAGTACTGGTCAATATCACAACAGCCAGAAGCCAGCGCAACCCCAGCGTTGCCATAGATGACACTGGCAATTTTGTCGTCACCTGGACGAGTGATGCTGGATCTTTTAGTGGTCAGGAAGTCTATGTTCGTCGGTTTAATGCTGATGGCACCTCACCGACGACGGGGGCAACGGGTGAGATCAGAGTAAACGATACCTCGCCTGGTGCTCAGCAATATTCCACAGTGACTAGTTTGCCAGGGGGCGGTTTTGTCGTCACCTGGTCTAGCAATGCCGACGAAACCACAGGTGGCAGCGGCAATGGAGTGTTCATAAAGCGCTATAGCGCCCAGGGCATACCACTAGAAGACCAGCAAATTCAGGTGAATACGACCACCCTGGGCGACCAGTATTTCTCATCGGTGGCGGCAGATCAAAACGGCAATCTGGCAGTCGTTTGGACGAGCGAGGAGCAGGACACTAGTGAGGGTGGTGTGTATGCTCAGCGATTTACTTCGACTGACAATATCAATGTTGCGCCGACTGATTTGACGATCGCCCCCCGATACCACTATTGATGAAAACACAGGGGATAACACCGTAGTTGGCACTTTTATCACCGAGGACCCGAATCCTGGCGATACCTTCGACTATACTCTGGTATCGGGAAGCGGAGATACAGATAATAGCGCCTTTACAATTCAAGGCAACCAACTTGTCCTCAACACCTCGGCTGACTACGAAGCTAAGCGAGACGGTTACTCCATCCGGATTAGAACCACCGATCGGGGTGGACTATTCTTTGAGAAAGAGTTGAAGATTGCTATCGCCGATGTCCCGGAAGCTTCGACTGGCGTCAGCCTTGAGTTGCAAAGTATTGACGGTATTAATGAGAATATTTCTGCGAACACAGCGATCGGTACGATTCGGACACAAGATCCAGATGAAGGTGATACCTTTACCTACACCTTCATTGATGGAACCGGAGCCACAGATAATGCCCTGTTTGAGATTGTAGGTGACTCCCTTAGAATTAAAGAATCTCCTAACTTTGAGGCAAAGAATTCCTATACGGTTCGCATTCGATCCACCAATGATCAGGGTGGTTTTATAGTAGATAATTCCTTCTCGATCGCCGTTAAGGATATTAACGAAAATCCCACCGATTTATCCCTGACCCCACAAACCATTGCTGAAAATCAACCTGCAAACACAGAAGTCGGCACCTTCAGCAGCGTTGATCCCGAAGGCAACACCGGCACGTTTACCTACACCTTAGTTGCAGGAACTGGCAGCGACGATAACGCTGCGTTTACCATCTCTGGAAACAGGCTGCTGGCTAACGGGCCATTTGACGTTGATGCGAATGGTGCTAAAACTTCTTATTCAGTCCGGGTTCGCACCACTGATGGTCAAGGGCTTTCGTTTGAGAAGCAGTTGACCGTCGTTGTCACCCCTGTTAACGAAGATCCGACTGGCATTGGACTCACCTCCAATCAGGTTGATGAAAACGTCCCGAACAATACCCTGGTGGGCAACCTACTCACCACCGATCCAGATGCAGGCAATACCTTTGCCTATGCGCTAGTGCCAGGAGCGGGCGGCGATGACAACGGTGCATTCACGATTGTTAAAAATGACACTACTAATGTCTACGAACTCCGCACCAATGCTCCCATAAACTATGAAGCCAAAACCAGCTACACCATCCGTGTGCGGACAACCGACCAAGGTGGACTGAGTTTCGAGCAGCCCTTGACCGTCACGGTTAATGACTTGGTCGAAGCTCCCGACAATCAAGCTCCAACCGATCTGAGTTTGACGCCCTCGGATATCCTAGAGAACTCAGGTGACAATGCGATCGTCGGTACATTTAGCACGAATGATCCCAACCCCAGCGATACCGCTTTCACCTACACCTTAGTCGATGGCGTGGGTGCCACGGATAATGCGGCATTTGCGATCGATGTTGACCCTGTGACAGGTGTTAGCAGCTTACGCATCCTCAGTTCGCCCGATTTTGAGAGTGACAAGAAAAGCTACGAAATTCGGGTCAGAACCCGCGATGTTGGTGGGTTGAGCACGGATAAAGCACTGACGATTAATGTTCAAGATGTCAACGAAGCACCGACTCAGGTCAACCTCAGTAATCTCCAGGTGCAGGAGAACGTGCCTGCTAATACGGCGATCGGGATCTTGACTACTGATGATCTAGACAAACCAGCCACCGTTTTCACCTACGAGTTTGTCACCGGAGCAGGCAGTACCGACAATAATGCCTTTACGATTGTTAAAAATAGTGCTGGAGACTACGAACTCCGCATCAATGCTTCCCCTAACTTTGAGACGACAACAAGGCCCTACGAAGTTCGCATCAAATCGACCGACGGTGACAACCTCAGCACCGAAACCCAGATCAAGATCAATGTTACCGACATCAACGAAGCTCCAACCGGCATTACGTTAACACCTGACAACGAAGTAGATGAAAACGTTGTTCCTGGAACGGTTGTAGGCAATTTTCAGACAACCGACGAAGACGACAAGGCAACCGAAAAAACCGACTATAAACTAGTTACAGGAGAGGGAGATACAGACAATAGCCTATTTACTCTGACACAAGATGGGCAACTCAGTATCAATACCACTCCCAACTTTGAGACAAAAGATACTTATACAATTCGGGTGGAAGTTGCGGATAAAGGGGGGTTAACTTTCACTGATCAGGTGACAATCAAGGTCAAGAACCTAGATGATAGTGACCCCACCCAACTGAACCTGAGCAAGAGAGAAGTCGAGGAGAAAACTGGTCTCAATACACCGATCGGGATATTAACCACCGAAGACCCCGATGAAAACAGCACCTTTACCTACACGCTGGTTCCTGGGTTTAAAGACAATGATGCTTTCACCATTGAGAGGAACGCTAATAATGATTATGTACTGATCCTCAAAAATCCAGCCGATTTCGATACTAAACCAACCTATGACATCAAAGTTAGAACCACGGACAACACGGGGCGCAGTTTAGAACAAGAATTCCCCATTAAAGTCAACCCCGTCAACGAAGCGCCCACTAAGCTTGAGCTTGACAATACTGAGCTAACTGAAAACACAACTAATCCAGTTGTGGGTAAACTAATAACCACTGACCCTGATCAGTCTGATACAGCATTTTTCTACACGCTAGATGCTGGGTTTGGAGACAATGCCGCCTTTACGATCGTCGGTGACACACTCCAGATTAATGCCCCTCCCGATTTTGAAACCAAAGACTCCTACAACATTCGGATTACTTCGAGAGATAGAGAAACAGGTGGACTCAGCATCACCCAAGCTTTTCGTATCACCATCAAAGGTGTTCCAGAAGCACCGACTGCTCTGTCCCTTAGCGCTAACACCGTTGATGAAAACAGTCCGATTAATACCTTTATAGGGACATTCTCCACGAAAGACGATGCTGGAGACACCCATACCTATACGCTAACTGCTGGTGATGGCAGCGAAGATAATGCCGCCTTTGAAATTGTCAACAACCCTATCAATGGTAATGTTGAACTCCGCATCAAAGTTGTTCCAGACGTTGAAACCAAGGACAAGTATTCGATCCTGGTCAAAACCACAGATTCTACAGGACGATCTTTAGACCAGAAATTCACTATTCTGGTGAACGGACTACCTGAAGCTCCCGTTATTACGGCCTCTACCGGCACTCTTTCCTACACCGAGGGCAGCGGTGCCATCAAAATTGATCCAGGCATTCAAGTGCTGGATGTAGACAGTCCCAACCTAACAGGTGCAGCAGTCACATTAATTGGCTATGTGCCTGGACAAGACAGCCTGGGCTTCACTACTCAGGGCGCTATCCAGGGTAGTTTTGATGCCGCTACGGGTATTTTGACGCTGACTGGAACTGCCACCCAAGCCGCCTATACAGCCGCACTGCAATCGATTACCTACACCAATAGCAGCAGTAACCCCAACACCACCAACCGTACCGTTCGGTTCACAGCAACCGATGGCACAAACACCAGCAATATTACCTCCCGCCCCATTCAGATCCTTGCCACCAACACGGCTCCAACGATCGCCACTTCAGCAGGCAACCTGGCATACACCGAGAACAGCGGTGCAGTAGCGATCGATCCAGCCATCAAGGTCGATGACGTTGACAGCCCAACGCTATCTAGTGCAACGATCGCCCTCGATAACTACATTGCCCAACAAGATCTCCTGAGTTTCAACAATCTCAACAATGGCATTACGGGCAACTTTGATGCAGCGACGGGGATATTAACCCTATCCGGCGTTGCCTCTCTAGCCAATTACCAGACAGCACTTCAGTCGATTCAATATACCAATCTCAGCAGTAACCCTACCCTGAGCGATCGGGTTGTCCGCTTTAGCGTCACCGATGGGGCCGCAACCAGCAACATTGCCAGCCGCTCGATTCAGCTTCTCGCCACCAATACGGCTCCGGTCGTGACTGCTTCCAGCGGGATCCTTTCCTATACCGAAAACAGTGCCGCCATTCCCATCGATGTAGGGCTGATCGTTAGTGATGCCGATAGTGATGTCCTACGGGGGCAACGGTGACTATTGCGGGCTATGTGCCTGGACAAGATCTGCTGGGCTTTAGTAACCAGAAGGGCATTGCGGGCAGCTTTGATGCAGCAACAGGAACGTTGACTCTAGTCAATGCGGCTTCTAGGTTAGATTATCAGGCGGCATTGCAGTCAATCACCTACCTTAACACCAGTGAAAATCCCAGCCCTGCCAACCGGATCTTCAGCTTCACTGTTACCGATGGAGCCGCTGCAAGCAACCCAGTCACGCGCACCCTTCAGGTGATTCCAGTTAATGATGCGCCGATCGCCACTACTTCCGTCAAAACGCTGACCTTCCCCCGCACAGCCGGAGCCGTGGCCATTGACCCCAAACTGCGGCTCAGCGATCTGGACAGTGCTAACTTAACCAATGCGATCGTCACTCTAAAAGGCTATGTCGCCGGAGAAGATGGGCTAATTTTCAATGACCAAGACGGCATCACGGGCAGCTTTGATGCCTCAACTGGAACCCTAACCCTGACGGGTTCTGCTTCCCTGGAGCAGTACCAGGAGGCATTGCGAGCAATCATCTATACCAATAGCAGCAATAGCTCCATCATTAGCCCTCGCAATATTGAAATCACGGTAACAGATGGCATCACCCGGAGTGATCCAGCGACAGCAACGCTGCAAATCCAGTTTGACAAAAGCGATACGATTCCAGTCCTGGATTTGAACGGCTCTGGAGCCGGACGGGATTTTAGCAATACTTTTGTGATTACGGGTACACCCGTTAAAGTGGCTGATAGCAGTGCCCGTCTCACGGATTCCGACAGTGCTGTTCTCACCTCCGCCCAGGTGATTATCTCCAACCTCCTGGATGACAAAAACGAAGAACTGCTGGTTGATACAATTGGTACCAACATCAAAGCCTTGTATGACTCCACCCAAGGCTCGCTCAGTTTAACGGGAGCCGCAGCACCCGACACCTATCTAAAGGTGCTCCGCAGCATTCGCTACCAAAATCGATCGCAAGATCCTAATACTGCAACTCGTGTGATTTTGTTTTCAGTGAGCGATGGCACAAACAGCAGTGAACCCTCGCAGACTGCTATTCAGATCACCAACATTAACCTGAACGATATTCCTACTTCTGAGCAATCGTTGGTGACTACCCCCGCAACCGATCTGATTGATGCGCCGAGAAGTAACGATACTCTCACCTCGACCTGGGAACATTTACAGCAAAACGATCAATTGGATGGCGGGAGCGGCTTCGACACGTTTTTGCTGACAGATGGCGGTGGAGAAGCCTTAATTGATGTGCGTAACCCAGTGAACCAAGTTCGGGGCGTTTTGGCAGGTATCGGCGCAGTCACCAATTTTGAATACTTCGATTTCAGCAGCTTTACGGGCAATGCCACAATGCTGGGCAGCGATGCTCTAGACGATCGCCTGAGCACGGGTCTAGGAAATGACATCTTATCGGGGGGAGGGGGTAACGATCGCTTGCGGGGGAACGATGGCAACGATCAGTTAGATGGCAACTCTGGCGATGACCGCATGGAAGGCGGTATGGGCGATGATGTTTATATTGTAGACAGCCTCAGCGATCGGGTCATAGAAGAGCTTGAAGCAGGGTTTGATACGGTGTATGCCTCAGTCAGTTGGACAATGGGCGACGAAATAGAAAACCTGATCCTGTCCAGTGGCGGGAGCAACGGCACTGGCAACATCCTTAGCAACGTGATTACGGGCAATGCAGGTGGCAATACCCTCAATGGCAATGGGGGGAATGACCTGCTGAGCGGTAATGGCAGCAGCGACATTCTACTAGGCGGCAACGGTAGAGATACGCTATCGGGCGGCGGCGGCAACGACAAATTGACCGGTAACAACGGCAACGACAAATTGACGGGTGGCAACGGCAAAGATACCCTCACGGGTGGAAAAGGTAAGGATCAGTTCTGCCTGATGAACCGCCAGAAGAGCAGCCTGGATACCATCACAGACTTCCGTGCCGTCGATGATACGATCTGCATTTCTCGCAAAGGTTTCAGCCCAGATTTAAAACGAGGCGGAATTCTTGAGGCTGAGTTTGCGTTAGGCAGCCAGGCCACAGATGAACGCGATCGCTTTATCTACAACCAAGCCACAGGTGCATTATTCTTCGATGCCGACGGCACAGGGAGCATAGCACAAATCCAGATTGCTCAACTCACCAATCGAGCGACAATCAGCAGAACTGATATTTTCATTATCAAGTGAGAGTCCAGTCGGTGAGAAGCTGAAAGTCTCAACCCCCTAAAAACCAAAAATTACCCTGGTGATCCACAATAGAAGCAAGTTCTTTCAGACATTGATTGCCCTATGTCCACCTCGCTCGCTGATGCCAAAAACCTTCTGACCGACCTGGTGGCTCGCTATCGATCGCAGGTTGACTATCTGGCAATTCGGCTAGAGGAAGCCGAGGGCACCAACATCTTGCTGCGGGCAAACAAAGTAGAAACGCTGAGCGAAGACATCTCAATGGGTGGTCAGGTGAGAGCTTGCTACAAAGGTGGCTGGGGGTTTGCCAGTTTCAACCGGTTGCCCAGTTTAGTAGAGCGAATTGAAGAAGCGATCGCTGCGGCTCGTTTGGTTGGTGACGAAGAAACACTGCTAGCACCTGTTGAGCCGATACAAGACAGCCGCCATCTACCCCTGACTGGAACCGACCCTCGACATATTTCACTATTTCAGAAAAAAGCACTATGCAGCCACTATGCTGAATTGCTCCGCAGTGTAGATAGCCGGATTGCCACCACTTCTGTTCGCTATGGCGATAGCGCTCAGCGCATGATCCTGGCTACTTCTGATGGCACCCTGATCGAGCAATCCTGGGTTGATTTAGAAATGCGATTTGCTGCCACCGCTCGCAATGGTGAAACTGTGCAAACCGGACGAGAAACCACAGGCTCACGCAAAGCCTACGAAGATTTAGTCCATCTGGATGCCCAGGTTGAAGGCGTGTCCCAACGGGCTGTGAATGCTTTAGCCCTGCCTCCTGTAAAAGGCAACACCTATACCGTTGTAATTGACCCGCTTCTGTCCGGTCTATTTGTTCATGAAGCCTTTGGGCATCTCTCAGAAGCCGACATGATTTACGAAAACCCTGATCTGATGGAAGTCATGACGTTAGGACGGCGTTTTGGCTCTCCAGACCTGCAAATTTTTGACGGAGCCGCGCCTCAAGGACATCGAGGCAGCTACTACTACGACGATGAAGGGGTTCCGGCTGCTACCACGCAGTTGATTAAAGATGGCATTTTAGTGGGGCGGTTGCATTCTCGTGAAACGGCCGGCAAGCTCGACGAAGCCCCAACCGGTAATGCCCGTTGCCTGAGCTATCACTACCCGCCGATTGTCCGCATGACGAATACCTGGATCGGGCGTGGCAAAACCCCTGTTGCTGATTTGTTTGAGGGCATCAAAGAAGGGGTCTATGCCCGCAACTGGCTAGGCGGCATGACCAACGGCGAAATGTTTACCTTTGCCGCTGGAGAAGCCTGGATGATTCGCGATGGCAAAGTTGCCGAACCCGTGCGAGATGTCAATCTCTCAGGCAATGTTTTCACCACCCTGTCTGATATCGAAGCGATCGGCGATGACTTTAACTGGGATGAGTCGGGTGGCTGCGGCAAAGGCGGACAGAGTGGGTTGCCAGTTGGCTGCGGCGGGCCGAGCTTGCGGATTCGCAATATCGTAGTGGGAGGTGAGTCCGTAGAGGAAGGAGACGGGAAATAAGAGCCTCATCGTCTATCGTGTTCTATCGTGTCCCATACAGGCGATCGCCTGCATCTCCTAAACCGGGGATAATGTAGCCGTGATCATTCAACCCCTGGTCGATCGCAGCCGTGTAAATGGGTACATCGGGATGCTGCTCATGGAAGTGTTCAATGCCTTCGGGTGCTGCCAGCAAACAGACAAAGCGAATGGAAGCAGGATTAGCTTCTTTGAGGCGATCGACTGCTGCTACGGCAGAGTTGCCAGTGGCCAGCATTGGATCAACCACCAACATATCTCGTTGGGCCACATCGGGCGGCAGTTTTAGGTAATATTCAACCGCCATCAGCGTTGTGGGTTCGCGATATAAACCAATATGCCCGACTTTTGCCGTCGGGATCAGTTCAATCATGCCGTCTAGCAAACCCTGCCCTGCCCGCATGATAGAGACAATCACCATCTTTTTATCGGCTGCCAACATAGGCGCTGACATCTCTGCGATGGGCGTTTTAATGGTTTCGTACTTTAAGGGCAAATCTCGCGTTACCTCATAGGCCAACAGCATCGAGATTTCCTTGAGCAAGCGACGGAAATCTTGCGTATGGGTTTCGGCCAAACGCATGATGGTCAGCTTGTGCTGCACCAGGGGATGCTTAATTAAGACGACTTCTGGTGTCATGGAGGATTCAGGGATGAGCCACTTTCACAATATCAGCTTTACAATATCAGCTATCTTGAGCTATCTTGCCTAACCGCCACTTAACTTCCTAGCACCATCCCAGCCAGCAAAATAAAGCCTAGCCAGACATTTTGCCGGAACACCTGACCGTAGATTTGGGGTTGAGGCGTAGAGGGGCGAAGCAGGAGATAGTGCCAGATCCAACCCGCGATCGCTACAGCCAGCGACAGCCAAAACCCAACGCTCAACGCCATCACCTGTCCCACGCCTGCCATCAGCAGAGCCGTACCCGCAAAGAAAATGCCCACAGCATCAGCAGCATACCGGCCAAAGAAGCGGGCACTAGACTTGACCCCAATTCGCTCGTCATCTTCTCGGTCTGCCATCGCGTAGACCGTATCAAACCCCAAAGTCCAGAGTACCGTTGCTCCCCACAGTAGCCAGGTGGGATATTCCAAACTGAGCGTCACGGCGCTCCAGCTAATTAAGACGCCAAATCCCCAGGCAATGGACAGCACCAGTTGTGGCACTGGAAAGACTCGCTTTGCCAACGGATAGAAGACGATAAAGGGAATAGCTGCTACACAAAGGCAAAAGCTAAAGAAATTCAGGTAAGAGGCTAGCCCCCAAGCGCAAAGCAGAGAAATCAACGCAACCACAAGCCCTGTTCTTACCGACAGGGCACGAGATGCCAGGGGGCGATTGCGGGTGCGGCTCACCTGTGGGTCAATATTTCGATCCCAAAGATCGTTAACGACACAGCCTGCCGCGCTGGTTGCCAGGGTTCCTAGCACGATAATGCCAATGAGCGGTAAAGCTGGGGTTCCCCGACTGGATAACACCACTGCCCACAGGGCAGGCAACATCAAGATCAGCCGTCCGGCGGGTTTATCCCATCGCAGCAGCCGAGCCACGGTTAGCCAAATGGGTTCAGGATGGGGAGGGTGCTGAGTCAGCATGGCTAGAGGGCAATTTCTGTAACGACTTGGTCAACAATCTCTTCAGAGATAATTCTAATCTGCAATTTCAATCTGCAAGCAGCCTGATGCGGAGATTTCTGCATCAAAATTGCCCTATGTAGGACGTTTCCCAGTGCCTGACCGTAAAGCTTGACACCGTAAAGCTTGACACAGTGTTGCGATCGCCAAACCGATATTCTCTTTGAAGCCTAAGCCATATTTTGGCATCAGCCCTGTGGTCTAACGCTTGAGATGAAGTAGGATACTGAAGGAAGTGTGATTTAGAATACGGCGATCGTCTCCTGCTACCTGTTCTCGATCAGCTTTGTCATCTGCACATCCTCATTTTCCGGAAATTGAAGTCAGGAAGGGTAAAATATTGTCTCTGGAAGCCGGAGATAACAACCAGAGAGTTTTAACTGTGATTAGGCACGTCAACAAATATGGATGGCATCTCCTTCGGTCGGCTACTGGAGCGTTTAACTCACTTTGTGCCTAGAAGCGATATGATGCTGCAACTAGATCCTAAATTCCTTCAGACAAGGATGCCTCAGCCTACAAAAACAGCCGTCATGGTAATTGGCGGAGCCGAAGACAAAATTCATGGACGGCTCATCCTACAAACTTTTTTCCAGCGCTCTGGCGGGATAGATGCCCGCATTGCCATTATTCCATCTGCCTCTCGCGAACCTGCGGCCACAGGCGGTCGCTATGTGGCAATTTTTGAGGAAATGGGAGCCAAGGCAATTGAAATTGTTGACATTCGTGAACGTGAGCATGGTTCTAACCCCGACTGGGAAACTTTCATAGAAGACTGTACAGGCGTCTTTATGACAGGTGGGGATCAACTGCGGCTGTGTGGTCTGCTAGCAGACACACCCATTATGGAACGGGTTCGCATGCGGGCACAGTTGGGTGAGATCACCTTGGCGGGTACCAGTGCAGGGGCTGCCGTGATGGGGCACCAGATGATCGCTGGAGGCGGCAGTGGTGAATCGGCAAATCGTTCCCTCGTAGACATGACCACAGGCTTGGGAATTATTCCTGAAGTACTGGTAGATCAGCATTTTCATAATCGCAATCGGATGGCTCGCCTGTTGAGCGCTGTCGCTTCTAACATGGATAAACTGGCGATCGGGATTGACGAAGACACCTGTGCCATGTTTGAGAACAACGGTACCTTCCAGGTGATTGGCAAAGGCACAGTCACCATTGTTGACCCAGGCGAATCTTCTTACACTAATTACGCCCAAGTGGGTGATACTGATCCCCTCAGCCTCCATAACTTGCGGCTGCATATTTTGAGTCATGGCGATCGCTATGATCTTCACAAGCGCCAAATTATTTCTTCCAGCCAGATCTAAACAGGGCGATAGGTTGAAGGCGAGGTTTTTAATGAAACAAACTGTTCATAGTGAACTGTTTGGGGTGAACCTAGGCTCAAGACTAGACTAATCTCGCTATGAGTTTTTCTCAGATTGCTGCTCTGCTCTTGCTGCCATTCTTACAGTTCTCTGTTGCTGCTCTTCTGCCCTATAGCCCCATGATGTTCTAATCTCGTTATGCAAATCCTCAAAACTCTAACGCTGCGCGGCCCAAACTACTGGAGTATCCGCTATAAAAAATTAATTGTGATTCGCCTTGATTTAGAAGATCTGGCTGAGCGACCCTCTCATGAAATCCCTGGATTTTATGAAGGATTGATAGAAGCTTTGCCCACTCTTGCAGAACATTGCTGTTCGCTAGGGCAACGCGGCGGTTTTTTAGAGCGAGTCAAAGCAGGCACACTGATGGGGCATATTGTTGAGCATGTGTCCCTAGAACTACAAACGCTAGCGGGTATGTCGGTGGGCTTCGGGCGAACTCGCCAAACTACCGATGCTGGCGTTTACCAGGTGGTATTTGAGTACGGAGATGAGCAGGCGGGTCGTTACGCGGCCAGGGCAGCCGTTCGCCTCTGCCAAAGCCTAGTAGAAACGGGCAGCTATCCGTCAACAGAGCTAGAACAAGACCTGAACGACTTGCGTGACTTCGCTACCCAAGCTGCTTTGGGCCCTAGTACAGAGTGCATTGTCCGAGAAGCCGAGATTCGGGGTATTCCTTGGGCCCAAATGAGCGCGCGGGCATTGATCCAACTCGGTCAGGGCGTTTACCAAAAACGCATCCAGGCTACTCTCAGCAATCAAACCAGTATTTTGGGCGTTGAGTTAGCATCTGACAAAGAGGGAACGAAAGGGGTGCTGCGAGACGCAGGTGTTCCCGTACCCAGGGGTACAGTAGTTCGCTATTTGGATGAACTAGAGCAAGCGATCGAGTTTGTAGGGGGCTATCCGATTGTGATTAAGCCCTTGGATGGCAACCACGGGCGGGGGATCACCATTAACATTAACCACTGGGAACTGGCTGAAGAGGCTTACGATGCTGCTAAAGCCGTCTCAAAGGCGGTGATTGTTGAGTCGATTTTACAAAGGACAAGACCATCGGGTGTTGGTGGTCAACGGCAAGCTGGTGGCAGTGGCAGAGCGAGTGCCAGCCCATGTGGTTGGCAACGGCCAGGATACAATCTTTGCCCTGGTTGAGCGAGTCAACCAAGATGCTCGTCGGGGCGCAGGTCATAATACGCCGCTCACCCAGATAAAACTCGATAACGCCACTGATGAAATGCTGAGCCGTCAAGGATTCACCCTTGATACTATTTTGCAGGCTGACCAAATTTGCTACCTGCGGGCCAACGCAAACTTAAGCACAGGCGGGACGGCGATTGATCGAACCGATGAAATTCATCCAGATACGCTGTGGCTCGCAGAAAGAGCTTCGCGGATCATTGATCTCGATATCGTTGGGATCGATGTCATTACAACCGATATTACCCAACCATTGAAGGATGTAGATGGGGTGATTGTAGAGGTCAATGCCGCCCCTGGTCTACGGATGCATATGGCTCCTAGCGAAGGTATTGCCCGAAATGTAGCGGTTCCCATTGTCGATATGCTTTTCCCGGCCGCAGCGCCAACTCAGATCCCGGTTGTGACGGTGGCCGGGTTGCAAATCGGGTTCCTCCTGAGCGGCTCGGCGAACTTCGCCCTGCTGCGGGACGTCGGCGACTCGCTGCCGCCCCGATTGCCGCACGTCAGCATCCGAAGCAGTAGTACTCCAGTACCACCTTGGCTCACCAGCACCGGCAAGCCAGGTACTCCCAGATTGGCGCGGGCGATCGCCGCGCTTGTCCCACCCGTGCCGCCGTCACCAATCGACACCGGCAACTCACGCCACCAGCTACCACCGCCGCCGCCGCCACTGGGCGGAAAAATGGCCCTGCCATCAGCGAACCTCCTCAACGCTTGTCGCGAAACCAGTAGCGATCGCAATACCCGGATTGCGCGCCTCCAGCCGAACACAGAAAACACGGCACAGAAA
>JAAUOQ010000451.1 GCA_012034795.1 Leptolyngbyaceae cyanobacterium CRU_2_3 | reverse complement strand
ATAATATTTGGCGATCGCAGCCCACTTTCAACAATTCAGATAAAATTGATCGATTCCACTTAATCTCAATTCATCTAACCAGTATTTGTAGATCTGGTTTCATTGCAATCCCTTGTCTCTTTGCAATCCCTTGTCTGTTTGACTATGCCCCCCACTCCTGAACGCTCGTCTACGGCGGCTCTGCCCCCCCCCGAAAAAGGACACCTCCCTGCCGAACCTCGATCGGAACTGCGATCGCCCCATCCGGATAGTCCTGACACGGCTGCTATTGGACAGCAGCAAGGCAAGCCTGATGGCAAACCTGATGGCAAACCTGATGGCAAACCTGATGTGATTGTCAGCCTAGACCGGGTCACAAAAGTGTATGCCAACCAATGCCAGGCTCTAGTCGATGTCAACTTACAGATCCGCAAGGGCGAGTTTCTGTTTATCACGGGACCATCGGGTTCAGGCAAGTCCACTCTCCTGAAGCTGCTCTATGGCGAAGAGCAGTCCACCCAAGGGGCGATCGCCGTCAATGGCTTAGAAATGTCACAACTGCGCGGCAACCAACTTTCCATGCTGCGTCGGCAGATTGGCATTGTCTTTCAGGATTACAAACTGATTCCTCGCCGCACAGTGTCTGAAAACGTGGCGTTTGTCTTATGGGCACAAGGCTTCACCCGCAAAGAAGTGAAGCGTCGCCTCATTCCCACGCTCAGGATGGTGGGCTTACAGCACAAAGCCGACTGCTTTCCTGATGAGCTTTCGGGGGGCGAGCAGCAGCGGGTGAGCATTGCTCGTGCGGTAGTCAATACACCTCCATTGCTGTTGGCAGACGAGCCGACTGGCAATCTTGATCCAGATAACTCCTGGCAGGTGATTAAAATCCTCAGAAAGCTCAACGCGATCGGTATTACGGTGGTAGTGACGACTCATGATGAACAGTTGGTGAGAATGTCGAACCATCCTGTTGTCCAGGTTCGCAATGGTCGGCTTTACCGGATTCAAGCTTGATGCTTGCTAGTTTCGGTTGAGTCGCTAAGCCTCAGATCAAGCAAGGTCAGTCTTTTTACCCGTGTTTAAAAGGCGATCGCGAATGGAACCCAATTGATTGCGGGTATCTATGGGCGATCGCGGTTGCGGCAATTCTGTGTCCGGCCAAAGCGGCATATCAAAGCAGGGACAGGACAATACTTGCGTGCCAACCGGCAAAATGGGCACAGGCATATCACATCGGGCACAAGCCACCACTTCCCAAGCCGAACTCAACAATTCGTCAACAGTCGGCTCGGTGCCATCCAAATAATACCAACTGGGGTGGGCAAAAATCTCTTGCCAGCATTGCTCAAATTCAGGGCTGTAGCGATCGCCCTGGATGACTGGCTGCGGCAGTAAAGCCTTGCCCCGGCTGGATAGAACGGGTTTCCCCAACTGAAGCCAATAGGCAAGATATTTTCTGACTTGTTCGGTGGATGCCATAGCGTTGATGATTCACTGAACTAGCAGCAATAGTGTGCTTGATCGGTTGATCTTTATCCTAACGACGCAGCCTGATGAATTCAGGACTGAAATCTATAGCAAACCTTAAAACTTGAATCGGCAAGAGTTCAGTGGCGGTATTTGTCCGTCAAACAATCCATGCAACTTCTGGATCTTTGGGATCATTCTCCTGCTTTTATCGGTTTCACGGGTTCCCCCAGTTGGCATAAATTGAGCGCATAACCCCCTGTAACCAGATAGACCGGATTGGCGATCGCTCCAATCCGCCGGGTGAGATTGCCAAGGCGATCGCGAAATAGCCGCCCAGTTGCATAGGCAGGCACAACTCCCCAACCTGTTTCTTCAGCCACTAGGATTACCGAACACTGAACCTGGGATAGACTAGACAGTAAGCCTGCCACAGTTTGTTCCCAGAGGGGTTCGTCTAGTTCTAATAAGTTTGCTAACCAGGTTCCCAGGGAATCAACCAACAAACAGTCTGAAGCCTCCGCATTATCGAGAGTCACTGCCAGTTCAGTAGGAACTATTAGGGTGCGCCAAGTAGAAGGACGACGCTGCTGATGCAGCAAAATTCTTGCCTGCCATTCTAGATCATCTGGATTGCTTTGGGCAGTTGCCACATACACAACCGACCGACCTGACTGAATGGCCAGTGTTTCTGCCCACTCACTCTTGCCCGAACGAGCCGACCCAGTTACTAAAATCACCTGAGCGATCGGGAACTGATTTTTCATTAGCGAAGAATCGAAGGATCAATGGATCAAAGGTCATGGGTTAATTGTTAAGCAAAAGTGTAAGTTCTCAGCGTAGATATCGTTAGAATAGAGTTCAAGTCGAGGTGCAGAGGTGATTGCAATTGATCGTTCTAAAATCTTGACACCTGCTGGAGAGTAGGGGCAACTATGAAACCTGAACTAAGACGAATTGAGGCAACGCTGGGCCAGATCAACAGCAACAGTACGCAGAGTCAGCATCAGCCTATCATTGGTGCCCCAACACACCCAGCGAACCCAGACACTGCTTCTGCCCAACAGCATCAAACTCACAACCTGCAAGCGTTTCCAGTTTCCAATTTCAACTCAGCCCATGCCAAGCCGCAGCCGATCGCCCCTGCTGCTTCAGGTCCTCAGGCTTCCCGGCCCTCCTTGCCCAAACGTAGTGCTGTAGAAACGGTACTGCCCTTTCCGGTGCAAGACAACCCGAAAACTCCTGCTTTGCCCCGCTCGAAATCCCCCAGCATTAGTCATCATCGACATGCTGCCAATCCTAGCCTGGCTGTTAGTTTGCTGAAAGAAATCGAAACTAAGGTAGGGGCTTGGCAGCAGGAATTGGAGCAAGTCATTCAACAGGTGCGATCGCTTTATGAAGACGGGCCAATTGTAGATGGCTGGTTGGAGTCTCATTCTCCTAATCAGGCAGCGGCAGGAGTACAGCCCAAAGTGGCCACCCTCCGCCATGCTGAAATTGAACATCTGATGGAGTACATCGAAGAGATTTGTAGCGCTAAGCCTTCCATGCTGGAGGAACCCTCTGGAACTCACTATCGACTCTGTGGCTTGGATGCTGATGGTCAACTGTGGTCGCGTCCTTGTCCAGCCCAGCAAGTTCCCTACGTGAGTTTGGCGATCGCCCGCTATCAAAAACTTCGTATCCTCCTGGGCAAAAAGCAAGCTCTAGAAAACCGTCTTCAGCAGCTTGTACAAACCTTAACGCTGCTCCACAGCAAGCTTGAAGCGTAAGGGCACCCTCGCTAGCCCCCATAATCGTTAGCCCCCATAATCGTTAGCTCCATAAATAATCTGGGAACTCTAGCGGGTGAAGGCTGGCTGGATTTGGATCGGCTGGCCGGATTGATTTGTCCGCGAGGCGCAATCCTATGCCCGATCTACAGATTTCTGCCATTATTTGCACTCACAACCGAGATCACTATCTGGGAGCAGCAATCGAGAGTCTGTTGGCTCAAGATTTTGCTGAAGCCTTTGAAGTCATTGTTGTGGATAACGCATCGAGCGATCGCACCCGTGAAGTTGTTGAAGCGCGCTTGTCTGACCCTCGCTTGCGATATGTATATGAGGCGGTCACTGGGCTGTCGGTTGCTCGCAATACTGGGGCAAAAGTTGCCCAAAGCCCTATTCTGGCCTATTTAGATGATGATGCCGTCGCGAGTCCGCAATGGCTGCGGGTTCTCCTATGAGGCTTATCGGCAAGAAGAAAAGTTAGCGATCGCAGGAGGCAAAGTCACCTTGCTCTGGGCAGCAGGAA
>JAAUOQ010000053.1 GCA_012034795.1 Leptolyngbyaceae cyanobacterium CRU_2_3 | reverse complement strand
GACCTTGGCCTCTGCTGAAGTGCCAGAGGGCATCTTTCAGGAAGGACAAATTGCAGACTCGGCGGCAATGGCGGAGATTATTCAGTCCGTCTTGGTGGACAGTAAGCTTAAAGTGAAACACGCTGCCACTGCCATTCCCAGTGGTCGAGACACTGTCACCCGGATCATTCCTGTACCGGCTGAGTTGGACGATCGCGAGTTACGGGAAATGGTCTTGAATCAAGAAGCTGGATTATACCTGCCTTTCCCGCGTGAAGAAGCTGATGTCGATTACCAAAAGCTGGGCTTCTTTGTAGATGAAGATGGCATTGAAAAAGTCCAAGTGCTGCTCGTCGCCACTCGCAAGGATGTCACCGATACTTATCTGGAAACCTTTCGGCAAGCAGGCTTGCTCGTTGATATCTTGGAAATCAGCAGTTTCTCGCTGATCCGGACAATTCGTCAGCAATTACGGCAGTTCACTCCCCAGGAAGCCGCTGCAATTGTCGATGTTGAGTTTGAAAATACTGAGATTTCTATCGTGGTAGATGGTGTGCCACAATTTTCGCGAACGGTTCCCATTGGCACCTACCAGATTCAGACGGCTCTTAGTCGGGCCATGAACCTGCCACCTTCACGAAATACCGAACTTCTACAAGGCATGACGGTGCCGGTAACACCCATGGACAGTATGGGAGTCATGCCGAAAATGGGGGCACAAATCCTGGCACAGCGGCGATGCTGCGGGTATTAGGGGAATTAGCCGATGAGCTACGTCGGTCAATCGACTTTTACCACAACCAGGGTGAAAACATGGAAGTGGCGCAGTTGCTGCTGGCAGGGCCAGGGGGGGCAATTGGTCAACTTGATGAATTTTTCTCACAGCGGCTCAGTCTACCTGCAAGCCAAGTTGATCCAGTATCGGCCTTGTCTTTAGAAGTGGGACAAGAGCTAACGACATTGCAGCGAGTAGGCTTAGGGGTAGTACTAGGCTTAGGCTTACGGGAGGCTTGGTAATTATGTATGGATTAGATGTTAATTTTCTCAACGATCGGACGCAGCGTCCTAGTGAAGCTGGGCTTAGAGCTTCGACCCGTGTCAAAGAAGATCCCAGACCTTACTACATTGGGGGCGCAGTGGCAGTGGCATTGCTAGCAGCGACAACAGGGGCTTGGGCTTTGCTGACAAACCAAAATGTAGAACTAGAGAAGCAGCGTGCCAATCTAGACAATCAGTTGACCGCCTTACAAGCACAGTTGAGTGAGGTGCAGAACGTCGATCAACAGATCAGTCAAATTGAGTCAGAAAACCAAGCATTGGCAACGGTGTTTGACCAGATTAAACCTTGGTCTGCGGTTTTGCAGGATGTGCGCGATCGCGTTCCTAACGGTGTGCAGTTAGGTCAAATTGAACAGCTTGCCCCAGCTACACCGCCTGCTCCACCTCCAACCCCTGCCAGTGCTAGTCCTAGCCCAACTGCCAGTGGAGAAGCCGTGGCTCCGGTTGTTGCACCTGTGCCAATACAGCCCCGCATCAGCATCTCCGGTCGGGCCAGATCGTTTAATGATGTGAATGACTTTTTGCTGACTTTACAGCAATCCAATTTTCTTAAAGGCGAGGATTTGAAAATTGTCAAATCTGAGTTGGTTGATAACCCTGCTCAAGTAGAGTTCAGCGATCAAGGGGCTGGTGGCGAGATCAAGGTTGAACTGCCGAAAGTGGTGTCCTATACCATTGAAGGAAGTTTCACAGACTTGACGGCTTCCGAGCTAATGCAAGACTTAGAACGAACCTTGTCTGTGGGGTTAGCTGCTAGAATTCAAGCACTTCGGGATAGAGGAGTTCTTAAACCATGACCGCAAGCGGAGACTTTATCCCTACTGGGGAAGGTAATGCAGATTCACCTGCCTACCCTAAAGTTTTTGGGATTACCCTAACTCCAACGGTAGGGGGCGTTCTGATTGCGCTCTTGGGAGCGCTGGGCGCTTATTTTCTCTGGAGTAGCCTGGTTCAGCCAGCGCTCGATACCAATCAGAAGTTTAAGCAGGAAATTGCGGAAAAAGAGCAACAGCTTTTGGCGCAACAAGAAACGCAGAAGCGCATTGCTGAAGCCCGAACCAGACTACAGCAGGCCAAGCAGTTGCAAGCCGATGTGCTGGGATTGTTTGCCAATGAGCAAAGTGTCAGTACGCTGCTATTGGATGTGAATGAACGAGTCAATGCCGTCAATGCGGGTATTCAAAATCCCAATCAGCGAGCGGCACTCTCAAAATTTGCGATTAATTCTGAAAAATCAGGCGTAGTTGTGGATGGTTCTCTCGGATCTGCGGTTGATAATCGGCTTCAACGAGATGTCTACGACGTAGAGTTGGAGGGTTCTTTTCCACAAACGGCCTCAATTATTCGCAATATTGAACGGTTGCAGCCGTTGTTAATCATTAGCAACCTCAAATCGGAACTGGATAGCTCGACTCAAAAAGTAGTGCTAGATGGCCGAGGGCGACTGATTCCTGCTAGTCAGCCGAATACGCGAATTACCACCTCATTTCAAATGGATGCGCTAGTGCCTGTGAAAAATCAGCCGGGTGTATCTACTCCCTCTGTTTCGCCAACCCCGGCACAATAGCCTCATGGTGCATCTATTCATGGTGCATCTATTAAGTTCTAAGCTGGTAAGTCTTAGGCTGGCTGACTGACTGATAGGAAGTTTGCTGAAAGTTTGCCCGTTTGCTCTGCAACCTGCAACAGTGGCTAGTTTTGGTGTGGCTGTGCTTTCTGGTAGATCAGTCCGGTTTGTAACTTTTTATGGTTTTTGCCTGAAAATTTACCACTGGAATAGGAAAAATGTGGTTTTTTTCAAGAAAGCGATATGATTGAAGGCTAAACAACCTAGAATTACGCTACAGATGGCGTGGCTATTGGCTTATTTAATTTTAACAACGCTACATATAATTTGCAGGGGCACCGAGAGGTTTGTGCCTTTTCAGAATTAAAGCAATTATATTCTGCTGGGTTTGGTTTCAGTTTGGTGCTTGCCAGTTTGATACTTTACGTAGATCCCAACTCAAGCTTTTGGGAATTCAAAGGATTTAAGGAGGAGTGAACCGTGGAATGGCGTCTCGGAATGAGTAGTTTCATCGGCAGTACGGCGATCTTGGCGATCGCTGCTCAAGTTGCCACTGCTGCTGCGACTCAAATTACAAATGTACAAGTCACCCCTACAAGTGGCGGGGTCAATGTAGTTCTGCAAACGAGCAATGGCGATCGCCCGCAAGTGTTTACCGTCAATCGGGGCAATACTTTGGTGGCGGACATTGTTAACACTCAACTGCAACTACCGCAGGGTAGCTTCTCACAAGACAATCCGGCTCCTGGCATTAGTGCCGTCACAGTTTCCCAACTGGATGCCAATAGCGTTCGGGTCACCATCACAGGAGATGGTGATGCTCCTTCGGCTCAAGTGAATCGGGGTGGTAATGAAATTGTCCTGAGTGTCAGTCCAGCAGGAGTTACAGCCCAAGCGGACTCTACTCCTCCAGCCCCTGCTGCCCCTGCCCCTACGCCCCCCCCAGTTGCTCAAGCTCCTGCCCCAGAAGCACCAGCAATCAATGCTCCTAACTCTGGTAATGTCATGGTGCCTAATCCTGGCATTACCATTGATGGTGTGCCAGTGGTATCTCCCAGTAATACCTATACCCCACCTCTGCAAACCAGGGCAGTGCCGCCACCTCTCGGCGATATTTCCTTCTCTAATACTTGATGTTTCTGCCTCAGAGGTGGATTTAGGTTCCAATGAGGTTGTGCCGCGTTTAGTCTTGCGAGATGCGCCCGCTAGAGATGTTTTGTCCTTACTCGCTCGTGCTGCGGGTCTGAACATTGCTTACGTCGATGCCAACGGCGATCCAACGGGCACAGCACCCGATGTGCAGATTGATCCTCAAACTGGAGCAACAGGCGCAACGGGCGTTAAGGTTTCTCTAGACATTGAGAATGAACCGGTAGCCAGCGTCTTCAACTATGTGCTGCGGATTACTGGACTAGAAGCAAACCGAACAGGACGGACTATTTTTGTGGGTCCTCGCTTGCCTAATTCGGCTCGTCAAGTGATTTCACGAACGTTGCGCCTCAATCAGGTTCCTGTTGGCACAGCAGTTTCTTTTTTGGTGGGTATGGGGGCTGAGACAGCCGTCAGCCGTCAAACGATAGTGACTTCGGTGACAGCCGCCCCAATCACCACTGAAGAAGGCTTAGTCGTTGAGGATTCTTCAGGGCAAGCAGCCGAGTCCCGCCAGACCCAGCAGAGTACAGAGACTACAGTTGAAGTGCAGCGGGCTGAGTACCAAGACTCAACCCCAATTTTGCGTGGGTTGCAAGTCGTGGGGGATGAACGCACTAATGCTGTTACTTTAATTGGCAATCCTAGGGCTGTGGAAGTTGCCGTCGCCCAACTGTCTCAGCTTGATATTCGGCGACGACAGGTCGCCATTAATGTCCGCGTGGTTGATGTCAATTTGTTGGGCATTGATCGCGCCTCAACCAGTTTCTCCTTTGGAATTGGCAACAACCGAGTCACCACCACTAATGGCATTGGGGTGATTAATTTTGGTGATAGTACACCAGCGGGTACAGGACTTGTTCCAGATACCTTGGGAAATGCTATTGTTTCGCCTAGTCTTCCGGGTAGCTTTGAATTTGTCAACAAGTTCTTGGCGCAATTGCAGTTTGCAGTCACCAGTGGTAATGCCAAAATCTTGACTGATCCAACACTAGTCGTTCAAGAAGGACAAACGGCTGAAGTTCAACTGACTCAAGATGTTGTTACTAACTTCACGATTGAAACAACGGGGACCGGGGACGATCGGACTCAAACTATTGAGGTTGAAAGAACACCCGCAGGCTTGATTCTTCAGGTGCAGGTTGATCGGATTGATGACAACGGGTTTGTTTCGTTGTCTGTCGCTCCAGCGATCTCGGCACCCGCAGGGAATTTCGAAGCAGATGTTCTCGACTCTACTTTAGCAATCACCTTGCTATCGATTCGCCGCCTTTCGTCTGGACAAGTGCGGGTGCGGGATGGACAGACCTTGATCCTATCGGGAATTATTCAAGATAGCGATCGCACAACCATTACTAAAGTGCCGATTTTGGGCGATATTCCTATTCTCGGCGCTTTGTTTAGAAACACGAATCGCAACAACTCACGTCAAGAGGTAATTGTGGTATTAACGCCGCAAATTTTAGATGACTCTGATGCTTCTTCCTTTGGCTATCGCTATACTCCATCGTCTGAAGCCCAACGATTGCTGCAACAGCGATAAGACCCAATCCAGCCTAGATCAGGAAGATTTACCTAGTGAATGAGTCTAAAATCGCCTCCGATTGATAACAATTTCCTAAAAAAGGGTTGAAATCCACATAAATTAAAGGTTTCAGCGATCCATATCCTTGATCTTGTGCTTAGAATAAGGCATTGAAAACACGAGTGCATAAGGCTTCCAGCTATTTTGGTTTAAATCTTGCCTCGCAGATTCCTGAATCGATCCCAGATAGCGATCGAATATTGAACTCTACTGTGATTGTGTGTTGATAAGGAGATACTCATGAATAAAGGTGAATTGGTGGACAAGGTTGCCGAGAAAGCAAGCGTAACCAAAAAACAGGCAGATGCCGTGCTGACAGCCGCAATCGATGCCATCATGGAAGCCGTCTCTGGCGGTGACAAGGTGACGTTAGTTGGCTTTGGCTCCTTTGAGCCGCGCGAGCGTAAAGCGCGGGAAGGACGCAACCCCAAAACGGGTGAAGCCATGGAAATTCCAGCTACCAAGGTTCCTGCTTTCTCGGCGGGTAAACTGTTTAAGGAAATGGTGGCACCTAAATAACGAGTCGCCTCGTGCAATCGTCATCTCAGGCACAGCCTGCACATGGGGGAAATCTAGCTTGGGCAGCATCGCTGGTGGGCTGTTTTCCCCATGAGATTTTGGATTTTCTGCCAGTATCAATCCTTTAGGCCCACCTGAATCGGCAATCGCTGCCATTCAAGCCCACCTGGGCGATCTACCGCACTATCCTGATCCAGACTATCGCCAACTGCGGCAAGCCCTCAGCAAAATTCATGCCCTGCCCTCCGATTGGATTTTGCCTGGCAATGGCTCTGCTGAGCTACTGACTTGGGCAAGCCGCGAGTTGGCCACACTAGAAGCAACCTATCTGATTACCCCTGCCTTTGGCGATTACTGGCGATCGCTAAAGGCGTTTGACGCTCAGGTTGTCCCTTGTCCGATGCCAATCGGCATAGAAACAGATATAGCGGTAGCGAAAGAGGGCTTTGCTGCTGCAAGGCTCTGCTTTCCTGAAATGGCTGGGAAAATGGGTCTGTTGCTCAATAATCCCCATAATCCTACAGGTAAACTATTTGCGGCTGATGCAATCGCTCCCCTACTGGAGCAATTTGCCTTGGTCGTGGTGGATGAAGCGTTTATGGATTTTTTGTTGCCAGAGCAGCAGCAAAGCTTAATCGACCAGGTGCAAAACCACGCCAATCTGGTGATTTTGCGATCGCTCACCAAGTTCTATAGTCTGGCAGGGCTGCGCTTGGGATATGCGATCGCTCACCCCGACCGATTGCGCCGCTGGCAACAGTGGCGCGATCCCTGGTCGGTCAACGTGTTGGCCGCAGCAGCAGGGATTGCCGGACTGGGCGATCTGCCATTCCAGCAGCGCACCTGGGAATGGCTGAGTCAGGCGCGATCGCAGCTTTTTGAGGGCTTATCCGCACTACCTGGGTTGCAACCCTTGCCTAGCGTTGCCAATTACTGTTTGGTGCAGTCTGAGCAGTCAGCCGTGCAGATTCAGCAGGAATTGCTGCACAACAGCCGAGTTTTAATCCGAGATTGTCTGAGTTTCCCAGAATTGGGCGATCGGTATTTTCGGGTGGCTGTACGAACCCTTGAGGAAAATCAGCGACTTTTGAGCGGACTCGCTGAGGTATTACAGCGATCGCCGTTAGATTGATAACTGGCGTTAGGCTATATCCAATCAATACACTACTGGATTCATCGGATCGGCTGCAAACGCCATCCACAAGGGGAACTGCAACAGAGAGATATCGATAACAACCTCAGATTCATCCACAATGATCAGCGGCATCAGCTTTTGTTTAGACCAGCGATCAGCACGCTGCGCCAGGGGTTCGGGAGCTCGAACAAGACAATGCCCTGATCCGCTCCAAAGTCGGCACGGGAAATACCCAAACAGTCTTGCAACCCGCGCCGCCATTCGCCCAAACGCTCCGGTGAGTTCCCTAAAACCAGGACACGCAGGCGATCGCCATATAAATCTTTCAGAACTGAAATCGTGGCAGAGGCAATCAAGATATTCTGAAGGCGCGATCCCAGGGTCTTGAGCGCCCCTCGTCCCCCTGAGTCAAGAGCCAATTCGAGACTCGCTCCGCGTGAATTGGTTCAAAGGTACGGCGAAGCTGCCAGGGCGCACCGTAATAATCGGGCGATAGGCGATATTGATCCAGCAATTGACGAATGCGCTTGGCTTGCTCCTGAAACCCTGCCTCACTGAGTCTGGGCGTCGTTGCCCCTGCTGACGCTTCTCGAACCGTAGGGACTTCTCGCCCTGCGTCTATTGCTCTAGCAGCAGCGATCGCACGGGTTCAGGATCTGGATTGGGCACCGTCATCTGTAGTTGTTCAGCAGCCGTGACCAGATCTTGTAAACTACCGACCAAATAGTCTTTGAAGCCCTGGACTCGAATTGCCAAATCCTGGGATGCCCCCGCAAAGGTGGTTTTCATTTCGTTGCGGATGCGCTCTTGTCGCCGTTCTAGTTGCTCTACGGCAACCTGCAATGTTTGGCGGCGCTGTTCCAGGTCGCTCAGCCCTTCTTTGGCAACCCGTGCGATCGCCATTTGTGCTTCCGCAACTTGCTTTTGCAGCATGGCATTGTAGGAGTTCTGCAAAGTAGCAATTTCCTGACGTAACACTTTTTCTTGCTGCTGTAGTTCTGCTACACGGCGCTCTAGATCTACAACATTGCTGCTTGATGCAGAGGCAGTAGATAGCTGGTCAAAGGGGTCAGGGGTTGAAAAAAGATCTGAAGTCATGAAACATCCAACTCGGCTTAAGGAACAGACAGGTCTAATCAGCCTTTCAATTCAGCTAACCCCACTTAAATCACTTAAAGAATATAGGGACACCGCTGCTCTAGGCAGATGCGTAACATTTTGGCATCAAAAAGGATAGGCAAAAAATGAATACTGCTCACTTCTTTGAAATAAAACAAGATGGGTAACTTCGCCCAAAAGATCCGCCAATTTTGCCATTCCTGATAAGGAAACAGCCGGATCAGGGTTTCTCCTCGATAGATTTCTAAGGCAGTTTCTGTAAACAGCAGCTTGAGTGTCGCTGCCTGCACCAATAGAAATACTCCGAATACAGCAATTGCCCCACCCATCCAAACCTGCACCAGAAAGATGGGAATGGCAACCAGCAACAGGGCGATCGGCAAACTGTAGCTTGGGGAAAGCTGCACAGTTTCAGTCATCGCAGGTGAATAGGTGGAAGTTGTCGTCACGGGCAATCTCTCTTAAAAATTTTACAAACTTAGAAACTTTACAAAACTTATGAAGCTCAGCACATCTCTATTTTAGCCTTCCATCCTGTCCTGATTTCGCTATAACACGGCACTACCTGTGCCCTGAAACATCAACCAAGACAAGAAAAAGTCGCTAATGAAAATCGCCAACAGTGCCGTCACTACGGCGGTTGTCGTCGATTGCCCCACACCCTTGGCACCGCCTGTAGTCGTCAAACCCCAACTTGAGCCAATAATGGCAATGAGTCCGCCGAATACGAAGCTTTTAATCATGGCGCTGACCAAGTCCCAACTAGACAGAAAGTTGCGAACCGAATTGAGGAATATGGAATGCGAGATGCCATAGGATGCGTCGGCAATCACCAATCCAGCACTCATACCTGCCACAAAAGAAAGCACCGTTAGAAACGGCAACATTAGACAACAGGCCAGCACTCTGGGAATCACCAGGTAATCAATTGGGTCAGTTTTCAACATGTAGAGGGCATCAATCTGCTCAGTCACCTGCATGGTGCCAATCTCAGCCGAAAACGCCGACCCGACCCGCCCTGCTAGAATCACAGCAGTGAGTACGGGAGATAACTCCCGCGCTAGCGCCAACGCTAGTACCCCCCCCACTGTTTGACCCGCGCCCAAGTTAATAAACTCGCGGGCTACTTGAATAGTAAATACCATGCCAACTGAGATGGCCGTAATCAGGGCAATCAGCAGTGATTCTGGACCCACTAACACCATTTGCTCAAGGGTATTGCGGCGATGCACATTGCCTCGAATTAAATGCACAATCACCTGCCCACCCAGCAAAAGGGCAGCAAATAGACGCTGACTCCATCTCCTTAAACTCGAACGATGGGCAGTTTCAGTCATAGGAGCTAGATATTACGAACAGATTAACTTTCTTATCTTCTCGCAATCCTGAGCACTTGTGCCCTATCCTCACTTTTCGCACTACTTGCTTTACACTTAGCGCTTCTGAGAGCGATCGCCCTGCGTAAGAATTTTTAACACAAACGCTCAGCAAATCAGTCTAATGTAACAATTTAGGTGCGTTTATTAGATGCATATTTTACGTCTGGCTGGAGCATCAGGCTTGAGTGCCTGAGTCAGTACCTGAGAGAGCGCAGACACGCTGAATAAAACAGAAGTATGGGACGTTAATTAGGAACCTTAGCATGAGCAATCTAGCAACCAAGCTACGAGAAGGCACCAAAAAAGCTCACACGATGGCTGAAAACGTCGGCTTCGTCAAGTGCTTTTTGAAAGGAGTCGTCGAAAAGACCTCCTATCGCAAGCTGGTTTCCAATCTCTATTTTGTCTACTCGGCAATGGAAGAAGAGATGGAGCGTCTCAGCCAGAATCCGATTATTTCTAAGATTCACTTTTCCGAGTTGAATCGTAAAGCGAGTCTTGAGAAGGATTTACAGTATTACTTCGGTAACAACTGGCGAGAACAGGTGGCTCCATCAGAAGCAGCACAAGCCTATGTCGCTCGGATTCATCAAATCTCAATTGACCAACCTGAGCTTCTAGTGGCTCACTCCTACACTCGCTATTTGGGTGATCTATCGGGTGGGCAAATTCTCAAAGGGATTGCCCAACGGGGCATGAATCTGACCGAAGGAGAAGGAACAGCGTTTTACGAATTCAAAGACATTCCTGATGAGAAGGCTTTTAAAACCAGATATCGTCAGGCTTTGGATGAACTGCCCCTCGACGAAGCTACGACCGACCAAATTGTGGCAGAAGCCAATGCAGCCTTTGGCATGAACATGAAGATGTTTATGGAGCTAGAAGGCAATTTAATTAAGGCGATTGGACAAATGCTGTTCAATACCCTCACCCGGCGGCGCACTCGCGGCGCAACCGAGTTAGCCACCGCTGAGTAGGATTGGCAACTTGGGGATTAAAGATTAGGGAGTAAGCTTGGAGTCTTGAGTTGATCAATTCAGCGTAAAATTCAGAACACTAGCTTCTATTGCTCTCTATTCCTTTAATCCCTCTAGCCCATCCCTCACCCCCACTTCCCTGAAATGCGCTTTGATAAGATCCTAATTGCCAACCGTGGAGAAATTGCGCTTCGGATTCTCCGTACTTGCGAAGAGATGGGTATTGCTACGATTGCCGTATATTCTACAGTTGATCGTCATGCACTTCATGTGCAGCTTGCCGATGAGGCAGTTTGCATTGGAGAACCCCCTAGCAGTAAGAGCTATCTCAATATCCCCAACATTATTGCGGCGGCTCTCACCCGTAATGCCTCCGCAATTCATCCAGGCTATGGTTTTCTGGCAGAAAATGCCCGCTTTGCCGAGATTTGTGCCGATCATCAGATTGCTTTCATTGGTCCTAGCCCTGAAGCGATGCGGTCAATGGGCGATAAATCTACCGCCAAGGAAACAATGCTTCGGATTGGTGTACCCACAGTTCCGGGCAGCGATGGATTGCTGGCAGATGACAAAGAAGCGTTGGCGATCGCCCAGCAAATTGGCTATCCCGTCATCATCAAAGCAACTGCGGGCGGCGGCGGGCGGGGGATGCGTCTGGTCAGTACAGAAGAGGATCTCGTTAAAGCCTACATGGCAGCCCAAGGTGAGGCAGAAGCCGCCTTTGGCAATGCTGGTGTCTACCTGGAGAAGTTTGTCGAGCGTCCTCGGCATATCGAATTTCAAATTTTAGCGGACACCCACGGCAACGTCATTCACTTAGGAGAGCGCGACTGCTCAATCCAGCGTCGTCACCAAAAGCTACTGGAAGAGGCCCCTAGCCCCGCGTTAGACGCAGATCTGAGAGAAAAGATGGGTGCAGCAGCGGTCAGAGCGGCCCAATCGATTAACTATGTGGGGGCAGGTACCGTAGAATTTCTGCTCGATCGCTCCGGACATTTTTACTTCATGGAGATGAACACCCGAATCCAGGTGGAGCATCCCGTGACGGAAATGATTACGGGGCTGGATCTGATTGCTGAACAAATCCGCATTGCCCAGGGTGAAAGGCTGAGCCTGACTCAAGATCAGGTGAAAATTCGCGGACACGCGATTGAATGCCGCATCAATGCTGAAGACCCCGACCATAATTTTCGTCCCCACCCCGGACGCATCAATGGCTATTTGCCACCGGGCGGCCCAGGCGTTCGCATGGACTCGCATGTTTATACTGACTACGAAATTCCGCCCTACTACGATTCGCTGATCGGCAAGCTGATTGTTTGGGGAGTGGACCGCACCGCAGCGATCGAGCGGATGCGCAGAGCCTTACGGGAGTTTGCCATCACGGGCTTGCCCACAACCATTGCCTTTCATCAGAAAATTCTAGAGAATCCAGAGTTTCTAGCCGGTGAAGTCTATACCAACTTTGTAGAGCAAATGATGACAAAGTTGTAGGCGCTTGGATCTGCCTATTGCTTTTGCTTGTAGCTTTTGCTTGCTGTTTGCAAAAGTTAACTTTTCCTTGGAAAAATTGACTTTTGTCTATCAAGCTTAGAACTTATGTGAGGATTTGATGCTGGGCAATTGCAAAGTGTTTCGCGATCGCCCGTTTCTTGAAAAAAAGCCTGGAATTGCCCCTAGTAGAAGGCGTCCCACCTCAAATAAAGTTACTAACCTTCGGTGTTTTATCGGTGTTGTACAACAGCTGCCCACCGCATTCTAGAAGAAGCTTTTCCAGCTTCTACTCAGGATTTTTGATTAATTGCATTTTGTGTCTTGACAGAACCAAAAGGGAATTGATCGCGTCTAATTTTCTGTTGGTATGCTTTGCATCTCAGCTTTGCATCTCAGCCTGGGACGTGGAATTCCCAAAGTTTTGGCTCAACTTAAAAGGCTACGCTAACTTCAACCCACTCACTTTACGAGAGAGAAACGATCAATGAACTTTGACACTCTGAACTTTTACACTGGAGACGTGCAAAATCTGTCGATGGCGATCGCCGCAATGAGCGTCCTGCTCTGCCCAACCCTATGTGCCGTGATGGCCTATCGCGTCAGCCGGGAATACCAAGCCCTGCGCCAAAGCGATCGCAGCATCCGAAACGCCTAAGTTGATAAATCTCTCGACCAAAACTTGCAGAGTGATTGGGGTACATTCAGCTTGCCACAATCATTCTGTAGTTGCTAAAACTGGCGGGTGCTGCGCCAGAACTTTTTTTAAATACTGCCCTGTATAGGATCGCTCATTCTTTGCTACCTCTTCGGGGGTGCCCGCTGCCACAATTTCACCACCGCGATCGCCGCCTTCAGGGCCCAGATCAATCACCCAATCGGCACAGCGAATCACATCCAAGTTGTGCTCAATCACCAGGATAGAGTTGCCCATATTGGCAAGCCGCTGCAACACATCCAATAGCTTATGGACATCGTAGAAAGAGAGTCCTGTGGTCGGTTCGTCGATCAGGTACAGCGTTTTACCGGTCGCGCGGCGAGAGAGTTCAGTCGCAAGTTTCAGCCGCTGGGCTTCACCACCCGATAGAGTGGGCGCTGTTTGTCCCAACCGCACATAGCCCAAACCCACATCCACCATTGTTTGCAATCGGGCAGAGGCTTTAGGGATGTTCTGAAAGAAGTCGAGAGCCTCTTCTGCCGTCATATTGAGCACATCAGAAATCGATTTGCCTTTATACTTCACCTGCAATGTTTCCCGATTGTAGCGGGCCCCTTTGCAAACTTCGCACTGGACATAAACATCGGGGAGAAAGTTCATTTCAATCACATTGACACCCTGTCCACCACAGGCTTCGCAGCGTCCCCCTTTAACATTGAAGGAAAATTGTCCAGGCTTATAGCCTCTGGCTTTGGCCTCGATCGATTCAGCAAACAGATCGCGGATGATATCGAAAACGCCCGTATAGGTCGCAGGATTCGATCGAGGTGTCCGACCGATGGGGGATTGGTCAATCACAATCACCTTATCTAAAGCCGTTAGGCCCTTCATTTCTCCCATATCTTTGGGATAGGGAATTTTTTGACCAAAGTGATTTTGGAGAGCCGGGTAGAGCAATTCATTCACCAGCGTAGATTTACCCGAACCCGACACCCCAGTGACAGAGACAAGTTTGCCCAAAGGAATCTCCACATCCAAATCGCGCAGATTGTTGCGTCGGGCGTTTTGAATTCGCAGCGATCGCCCATTGCCAGCCCGTCGTTCTGCTGGAGTATGAATCACCTGCCGTCCTGACAAATATGCCCCGGTCAGCGAAGTTTCGCAGTTGAGCAACTCCTGCAACCCCCCTTGAGAAACAATGGCTCCGCCATGAACACCAGCGCCTGGTCCAATATCTACCAGGTAATCGGCAGCTCGGATCGTGTCTTCATCATGCTCCACCACAATCAGGGTGTTGCCCAAATCTCGCAGCTTTGTCAGGGTATTGAGCAGACGATCATTATCCCGCTGATGCAACCCAATGCTGGGTTCATCCAGAACATAGAGGACACCCGTTAACCTGCCCGATCTGGGTTGCCAACCGAATCCGCTGAGCTTCGCCGCCCGAAAGCGTCATAGCCGTTCGATCAAGTGTTAAATAATCCAGCCCCACATCCAGTAAAAACTGGAGGCGGGCCCTGATTTCCT
>JAAUOQ010000450.1 GCA_012034795.1 Leptolyngbyaceae cyanobacterium CRU_2_3 | reverse complement strand
TGCGCCCATCTGATGCCCTTGCACACGATCGTCTACCTCACTCCGGCTCGATAAGAAGATAAAGGGAACGAGCTGACCCAACCGTGTGGCGCGCAGGCGACGACAGAATTCTAGCCCATCCATCTCTGGCATCATCACATCTGACACAATCAAGTCAGGCGGGTTTTGCTCAATCAGGGTTAGGGCTTCTATTCCAGAACTAGCATCAATGACCGAATAGCCCCGATTTTGCAAATAGCGAATCAGGGCGGTTCTTAACGTAATGTCATCATCAACAAGCAGAATTTTTTCATTCCAACACCCTAAACCTTGGGAAAAAATAAATATAAAAACTGGATAGGGACGTTTTCTTGATCTAGACGTTGATCAGGAGTACAGCAACAGATTCTAAGAAATTAGCTGAATATCAGCCAAAAGCCCAGAAATTTAGCCAAATCGTTGGCTAATCTTGACAGAGTGTTCTTCAAGTACAGATTTTTTTACAAAATAGTGTGAATAGTGTAGGCCAATTTCTTTGCTGGATTTGTCCAGGGATGCAGCAAATCTGTTGCGTTTATTGTTCAACATGTATCATTCTCGGTTGAGAGATCCGCTAATCTTACTGTCAATTCCAGCGCTGTTAACAATTACAGGAGCCGTCCTCTAAGTATGTACGAGAAAATTACGCCCCCCCCAGCCGGATCGCGAATCACCTTTAGTCAAGGTGAACCCAATGTCCCGGATGACCCCATTATTCCCTTTATTCGCGGAGATGGCACAGGGGTGGATATCTGGCCTGCTGCTCAGCGAGTTTTTGATGCTGCGGTCGAAAAAGCCTATGGTGGGCAACGCAAGATTGTTTGGTTTAAAGTCTATGCTGGAGACGAAGCTTGTGAGGTTTATGGCACTTATCAATACTTGCCAGAAGACACCTTGACAGCAATTCGCGAGTACGGTGTAGCCATCAAAGGGCCGTTAACTACACCCATTGGCGGTGGAATTCGATCGCTCAACGTAGCTCTACGCCAAATTTTTGAACTTTATGCCTGCATTCGTCCCTGCAAATACTATGCAGGCACACCTTCTCCCCATAAGACCCCTGAAAAGCTAGATGTCATTGTTTATCGGGAAAATACTGAAGACATTTATCTGGGAATTGAATGGAAGCAGGGTAGTGAAATAGGCGATCGCCTGATCAAAATTCTCAACGAAGACCTGATCCCTGCTACCCCAGAACATGGCAAGAAGCGTATCCCACTCGATTCGGGTATCGGCATCAAGCCCATCAGTAAAACCGGCTCTCAGCGTCTGGTACGGCGTGCCATCAGTCATGCCCTGCGCCTGCCCAAGTATAAGCAGATGGTGACACTGGTTCACAAAGGCAACATCATGAAGTACACGGAGGGTGCTTTCCGAGACTGGGGATACGAGTTAGCCAAGAGCGAATTCCGTAATGAGTGCGTCACTGAACAGGAATCCTGGATTTTAGGCAATAAAGAAAAGAATCCTGATCTCAGTATTGAAGACAATGCTCGCCAAATCGAGCCAGGATATGACGCGTTGACGATCGAGAAGAAGGAGAAAGTCTGTCAAGAAGTTCAATCCGTACTAGAGAACATCTGGGCAACCCACGGGAACGGCAAATGGCAAGAGAAAATCATGGTCAACGATCGGATCGCCGACAGCATCTTCCAGCAAATCCAAACCCGTCCCGACGAATACTCCATTCTGGCAACCATGAACCTGAATGGTGATTACTTATCGGACGCGGCTGCGGCGATTGTCGGTGGCTTGGGCATGGGTCCTGGAGCCAATATTGGCGATGAGTGTGCCATCTTTGAGGCAACTCACGGCACGGCTCCCAAGCACGCGGGACTAGACCGAATCAACCCCGGTTCGGTCATTCTTTCAGGAGTCATGATGCTGGAGTACATGGGTTGGCAAGAGGCTGCCGATCTGATTAAAAAAGGACTAGGAAATTCGATTTCTAACCGAGAAGTCACCTATGATCTAGCTCGCATGATGGAACCACCTGTAGAGCCGCCTTTAAAGTGCTCTGAGTTTGCAGAAGCGATTATCAAGAATTTCTAGTCATCTTCTGTGGTGCAAATCTAGATACCCTCTAATCTGGATATCCTTTGTAGTGTGGGGATCTTGCCCGTACTACAAAGGCTGCTCTAAGGATTGGAGAAGGTATTAATCTGTCCCCCGCCGATCGATCGCCCTGGCGGTGTACGTGGCACTGAGAAGGGAGGGGGGGCTGGAGAAATCTGCGGTTGAGCATTGGGAGAAATGCCATAACCTGGCGTTGTGCGTGGTCCATAAATTGAACTTGATGGCTGAGTCGCCTGTTGTGGCACAAACTCCAATCCTGGTACAGGTTGAGGTCTAGAAAAATTATTCAATCCTAAACCTGTATTATTTGGGTAATTTGGGGTTGAGCTACTTGGAGTTGAGGCTGGTGTCCTGAAAACAGAAGGCAGTGTATAGCCTGTTGTTCCGGGCGGTGGAGAGGTGCGAGGAGCAAAGGGCTGAAGCTGAGCACTTGCGGCAGAAAGAGGAGTTTGGGTGAAATTATCAGACGTTACAGGGTTAGCAATTCTGCTGTTCTCCGCAGGTTGAGAGGGTTCCACCTCGGAAGTACTATCTGTAACATTCCGATCTAAAGCAGATTGCAAAGGGCTGACAGGAGCAGACTGAGTTGCGGCAGATTGAACAGCGCCAGATTGAGCCGATACTGAGTTAGAAGTGCCGCTGTCAGAACTGTTGAAGGAACCAGAGGCTATGCCAGTTACTGGAAACATTCCTGGGGAAATAGCTGAAGAAGTGACGGGAAAGGTTTCTAAAGATCTAGAGGCATCCAGACGAGTACGATTTGTCCGGTCTGCTGTCAAACGGTTCCCCACAGCAGTTTGCTGTATCTTTAACTGAGAAGTTTCTGAGCTAGAAGTTCTTGGGCTAAAAATTTCTGGGGTCGCTATAGTCTGTCCAGAAGCCAGTCCAGAAATTGCATCAGGCTGAGTTAAGTCACCAGATAGCTCTGGTAAGTTGTCAAAGTCACTCAAACTGCTGTAACCAAGAGGATTGGTTTTAGAGTTTGGATTACCTGGAGATGAGGTTTGTAAAGTTTGATCCGTTAGGCTGCTGCCTAGTTCAGATCCACTCCAGTATTCCGACAAGATGTAGCCTGCAACCAGCAAAATTGATGCTGCCCCCCAGAGCATCGGACGGCGCAAAACGTTTAGTCTTGTTTTCAATTGGCGTATTGAACCTGGAAGAGGTTTAAAAGGGGGCATAGCGATCGCTCCTATATTCAATAGCGCTAGCCGTTTGTCCCATTCTAGCCGTTGAGATAGGAGACAGGGGAGATTTAACGGGAAGAGCGGAACATTAGCAGGGCCGCGGCACTCAGTCCAAATAAGTTGGGCAACCATGCACCCAGAAAAGGCGGAATGATGCCGCCTTGGGCGATTGCTCCGCTGATAAATGCCAGCAGATAATAGCTAAAGATGATGATGATGCTAATCGCAAATCCAGTAGCTCTACCCGTGCGGCGGCTCAGTTTAGAGCCTAATGCCGCTCCAACTAGGCCAAAAGAAACACAGACGAAAGGTAAGGAGTACTTTTGCTGAATCCGTACTTTGAGTTTCTGAATTTTGTCCTCACTGCCTCCTTTTTGCAAAGTGACCAGGCTATTCTTGCGCCTGGGCAATATTCATCTCGTTATAATCTCGTCGTTTAGAGGCAAGATCGAGAGGTTCGCGAGG
>JAAUOQ010000449.1 GCA_012034795.1 Leptolyngbyaceae cyanobacterium CRU_2_3 | reverse complement strand
TGAGGGACAAGCCCACCAAATTTTGCGCTACCGCCGCGAGCTAGGCAGCGATGTTAGGATTTTTGCGGATGTCTTGGTAAAACATGCTCGACCCCTGGGATCTCCCAATTTGACAACTGCTGTCCAAGAAACAATCGAGCGAGGTTTGGCGGATGGGGTGATTCTCTCAGGCTGGGCAACAGGTAGTCCTCCCAACCTTGAAGACTTGGAACTTGCCAGTGCTGCCGCCAACGGCACACCTGTATTTATTGGCAGTGGTGCAAGTTGGGAAAATATCCCCCGATTGATCCAAGCTGTGGATGGGGTGATTGTTTCGAGTTCCTTAAAGCGACGAGGCAAAATTGACCAGCCTATTGATCCGATTCGAGTTAGCCAATTTGTCGAAGCCATGCGGCGCAGCTTGACGATGAAAGATCAACTACCAGCGATTGCTGCTCCCTCGGTAGCGGTTCCTTCGTCCTAGTTTACTAAAGCGGATCGTAAGCCTCGTGATTGCAGGCGTTGCTCTATTGACCCCTGGTTCCTGAACCAGTTGATTTCTAAGATAATGCTTGAATTGGGCACTTTCTGCTTAGGTTTAAGTCAAAATAAGTTACGTTTGAGTTCTAGAGTGATTTATATCCAAAGCGTCTTTACTACTGGAGTCCTATGACTAGCCGTCGCCGTCAAGTTCCCTGGATGCACCGACGATCGCGGTATTTGATTGCTGCGGTTGCTATCCTGGGAGCCATTAACACCAGTTACATTACTGCTACCAAACTTTTTGGTGGCGAAACTGCCTGCCCTACGGAGGGCTGTCAACAAGTTTTGTCTAGTGCGTATGCCACCGTTTTGGGGTTGCCTCTAGCGCTGTTTGGGTTACTTGCCTATTTGGCGATCGCCGCCTTTGCCCTAGTGCCGTTGGCGGTAAACCCGGAGAAGGAGCGGCAACAGCGATCGAATCTGGAAAACAGCACTTGGATGCTACTGTTTGCTGGATCAACCGCAATGCTGGTGTTCAGCGGCTACCTCATGTACATCATGTTTTCCCAGTTTGTCGCGGTCTATGGAGACAAAGGACTGTGCTACTACTGCTTGGTCTCAGCTATCTTTGCCTTGAGCCTGTTTGTGCTCACACTGTTTGGGCGAGAGTGGGAAGACCCTGGACAGCTTTTCTTTACAGGCATCATTGTCGGTATGGTGACGATTGTCGGTACATTGGGGATCTACTCTGGGATCAGTGGTGAGGGCGCAACGGCAGGCACAAACTCTTCAGGGCAAGCGGGTCCACCGATTACGACTGTCTCAGATCAATCAGAAATTCAGCTCGCTCGCCATCTGACTAGTGTAGGGGCCAAACTATATACAGCCTATTGGTGTCCTCACTGTCATGACCAAAAGCAGTTGTTTGGTCGTCAGGCTACGGCGCTGCTGTCGGTGTTGGAGTGTGCCCCTGATGGGCGCAATTCCCAAACCGCTCTCTGCCAAGAGAAGAAGATTGAAGGGTTTCCTACCTGGGAAATTGACGGTAAGCTTACCGCTGGAACCCAAACTCTCCAACAATTAGCCGATATGACGGGCTATCAGGGACCGAGAGACTTTAAGAATTAGTCTAGGTTTTGATGGGAGGATATTGGCATGTAGCAAACTCATCTAGATATCCTGACTTCATGATTACGGGTACAACTAAACTGCTCGGCGTTATCGGTCATCCTATTGCCCATTCTTTATCGCCTGTAATGCACAATGCGGCGATCGCCTCTCTAGGGGCCGATTATGTCTATCTACCTTTGCCGATTTTGCCTGAGAATTTGGCTGTGGCGATCGCTGGGTTGGATGCTATCGGGGTAGAGGGTTTTAGCGTTACTATTCCTCACAAGCAAGCCATCATGCCACTGTTGTCGGAAATCTCAGATCTGGCTCAGGCAGTGGGAGCCGTCAATACGGTTTATCGCACACCTAGCGGCTGGGGTGGAACCAATACAGACGTGGAAGGCTTTATCGCACCCTTGCTCTCCTTGCGAGACTGGCATCAGTCCAAAATAGTCATTTTAGGCAATGGGGGGGCAGCACGGGCGGTAGTAGCAGGGTGCTCTCAGTTGGGATGTTCTGAAATTCGAGTGGTGGGTCGCAGTCCTGAGAAGCTGCAACTCTTTCAGCATAGCTGGCAAGCTTCTCCCGTTAGTGCTGCTTTATCGGTTCATGGTTGGGAGGATCTGCCTATCTTAATTTGCGAGGCTGATTTGCTGGTGAACACCACTCCAATTGGAATGTATCCTCATGGGCATGTCTCTCCCTTGAGTTCATCAGACTTAGCCAATCTGCACAGGGGGCAATTGTCTACGACTTAATCTATAACCCTCGACCGACACTATTCCTGCAATCTGCTCAAGCCCAAGGAGCGACGACGTTTGATGGCTTAGAGATGCTGGTGCAGCAAGGCGCAGCGGCCCTACAGATCTGGTTGCAGCAACCCATACCCGTGGAAGTGATGCGGCGTCGCTTTTGGAAAAACTCTGCCCTGTGACTTTTGTTCTTGACTGTTTGCTCCTGATGTTTGCCCGTGACTGTTTTCTCCTTCCTGGCTATTTTTCCCTGACTGCCACAGCCGCTCTACCATCTGGCGATCGACTATAACTTAAGAACTTAGAACTTGAGACGAGCTATGACTTCTACCCGATCGTCCTCGCTACAACAACGGTTTCAGGCTTTTTGGCAGAGGGTAATGAGAATTATCACAGGTGAATCCTTTGCCTATCTGGTGAAGCGTCTCTTGCAAGCTTTGCCCACGCTGCTATTAGCCTCTGCACTCAGTTTTTTTATTGCACAGTTGGCACCTGGGGATTTCTAGATACCATTCGCAACAAACCAGAAGTCTCTCAGGAAACCATTAAAGCTCTAGAGCAACAGTTTGGTTTGGATAGACCGCCTATTGAGCAATATTTTCACTGGTTGCAGCAAATTCTTACTAAAGGTGATTTTGGCGTTAGCTTTGCCTACTCTCAGCGATCGGTAACATCTCTGTTGTGGGAGCGAGTGGGAGCCACCTTGCTGTTATCTATTGCTTCACTAGTGATTACTTGGGCGATCGCCATTCCTTTGGGTATCTATAGTGCAGTGCATCAAAATCAGTGGGGCGATCGAATACTCCGGGTGGTCACCTATCTCGGTCAAGGTTTTCCCACATTGATTACGGGTTTACTGTTTTTGTTCTTTGCCCAAGTGACCTCTCCGCTTTTTCCTGTGGGCGGTATGACCAGTATTGATCATGCTGATTTAACGCCCCTAGGAAAGATACTCGATATCGGCTGGCACATGATTTTGCCAACACTGGTTCTTAGCATTACGGGCTTTGCTGGACTACAACGGCTAATGCGGGGTGAGCTTTTGGATGTTTTGCGCCAAGACTATATCCAAACTGCTCGTGCCAAAGGATTACCAGAAAATCGCGTAATTTACGTTCATGCGCTCCGCAATGCAGTTAACCCAATGATTACGCTACTGGGCTTTGAGTTTGCTGGATTGCTGAGTGGAGCGTTCATCACAGAAAATTTTTTCAATTGGCCAGGTCTAGGTCGGCTGGTTTTACAGGCTGTCCAAAATCAGGATTTATATCTGATGATGTCCAGCCTAATGTTAGGAGCCGTCATGCTAATTGTGGGCAATCTTTTGGCTGATTTGGCTCTAAAAGCTGTTGATCCCCGGATTAAGTTATCGGAAATGGATTAACTCAGATCTTGCACCATTGGCAGGAGCGTGCAGCGCTCC
>JAAUOQ010000448.1 GCA_012034795.1 Leptolyngbyaceae cyanobacterium CRU_2_3 | reverse complement strand
AACAAAATTGGCGGAGCAGAAGTTGCAGATCGCTTAAAAGTGTAGCGAACTCGCCAGCCTCGCCAAATCCAATCCCGCTGCGCTCCTAATGGTTCAGGTTGAGCGGGTGCGGGTTGAGCGGGTACAGGTTGAGATAGCACCATGAGCCTTTCTCCTGGCAGGTTGGATCGTTGCTGATTTAGTCTTCTTGCTGATTTGGTTTTTTGCTAATTCGGTATTCTAATCTGAAGCGATGAGTTTCAGGAGTGCGGTAGCTATCACATTCCTAGAATATTGGGTATTAGAATACAATACCATCGCTTCACAGGGCGCACTACTGAATTATGACTGATATGACTAGTTCAACAACACCCAGTTCAAAACCAGCTAAACCCAAGCACATTATCCTCACGTCTCATCACCATCGTGGCAGCGGTAAAGTCATTCCCATCAATTGGGGTGCAGCAGAACCGGGCGATCGCGGCCCCATCATTGGCTCTATCCGCAATCCCCAACACCGCAATGTCATTGGTACTCATGCCGGTTCTTATGGCGTTTATCGCGCCCTGGCAGTAGCTAGTGGCGATCTAGATCCAACCCACAAAGCCGACTTAACCAATACTTCTCCTCCCGTACAGATTGGGCCTTATCCAAGCTGGAGCGATCCAGATAAGATTGTCTCTCTTGATCCGTTTGGGGCAGCGGCTGGAGATATCTTTACTGATTATGCCCCCGAAGAGCACGACATTTTACCAACGATCGCCATCACCAAAGCTCACATCAATCTTCCAGAGCTAAAAGACGCGGTTTCCCAAGGTCGCCTTAAGGTTGACGGCAAACTGCTCAAGTCTGATGGTAACTTGTTGGTGACAAAGGCCGCAATCGATCCAGTTTGGTATCTTCCGGGAATTGCCAAACGATTGCAAATTGATGAATCGGACTTACGCAGAGTCTTGTTTCAACAAACGGGTGGCATGTTCCCTGAATTGGTCACTCGACCAGATCTCCATGTATTCCTACCCCCCATCGGAGGTTCAACTATTTACATTATCGGTGATGAGAAAGCCATTGCCGATCCGAGCAAACCCCTGGCGGTTCGAGTTCATGATGAATGTAATGGCTCAGATGTCTTTGGCTCAGATATTTGTACCTGCCGTCCTTACCTAGTTCACGGTATCGAGGTTTGCATTCAGACTGCACAGGAAGGAGGTGCAGGGGTGATCGTTTACTGTCGTAAGGAAGGTCGGGCTTTGGGCGAAGTGACAAAATTCTTGGTCTACAATGCGCGCAAACGACAAGAAGGAGGCGATCGCGCAGATGCCTACTTTGCCCGGACTGAATGCGTTGCAGGTGTTCAAGACATGCGCTTCCAGCAACTCATGCCTGACATGCTGCACTGGTTGGGAATTACCCGAATCGATCGCCTTGTCTCTATGAGCAACATGAAATACAACGCTATTGTCCATGCTGGCATCGAAGTGGTGCAGCGAATTGCTATCCCACCTGAACTGATTCCGGCTGATGCCCAGGTAGAAATTGAAGCCAAAAAAGCATCAGGCTATTATTCTGAGGATGAAGTGCTAGCTGTCGAGCAATTGGCACAAATCAAGGGGCGATCGTATTAGATTGCCCCAAAAGCAGTCCAGAGAAGGGCGATCGCCTTCTCTGGAGACAAACTACAGCATATAAACTACGGGTAGTTCTGAAAGCCCCGCAGAGCAAAGCTTTTAGAAATCATTAGCACTCAACCCAGCCTTAAAGAGCTGTATTGAGTTGCAACCCGCTCTTATGCCGTCAGAGCTAGCCCTACCAAGTTCAATGGAGTGCTACCAGAAGCAACTGTTCCAGCTACAGTAGCAGCCCCCGTGATCAGGTTGATGTTATACAACGTTGACCCTGAAACTGCAAAGCCATTTTCAATTCCAGTGCCATCAGTGAAGATGTCAAAGCCAACATTGGAACCGAAATTAACCCCTAGCGCTCCAACCGGGTTCAAGATCCCGTTATTGGGATTATTCGCAGCAGCGCCAGTCCCGTTAATCCCACCCTGAATCACCAGTTGATCGGTAGTCGCGTTAATGCTGTACAGGGTTGTGACATTTGCCCCAGCCCGATTATTGGTATAGGCGGAAGCAACTATACCACTAGCTGAAAGGTTTGGATCTACTCCAGCAATACCGCCCGTAATCGGATTCAGTCTCAAGTTTTGTGCTGTGTCGCTAACCACACGCAGGCGATCGGGGACTGGATTAAAGTCCACACCAAAGTTATTGCCACTCAGAGCGGTAGCTAGAGGCAGCGTGCCGATCGCAGTTGCTGCTCCAGTTGTTGCATTCAGAGCATAAAGACGGCTACTGTCGCCGACACCAAACAATTCTCCAGTCGCCGGACGGAAATCAATTCCTACCAGCTTTTCATTGGCTTGTAGTCCAGTGACCGCAATGCCCGCAGCACTAGTAGAGCCACCTGAGCTAAAGGAAACTAGCTTATTGTCATCGGTCAACCCAACGAATTTCAGGGGATCGAGGGCCAGGCTCAAATCATAGTTTGTGGTACCGCCCCCTGCACCTGGGAAAACCCGAACAAAGAAAGTGCCAGCCGCTAGACCAGCATTAATGGACTCAGAGGTCGTACCTGATGCCGTAGAACTTCTAATGACTGTCCCAGCACTATTTAAGATCTGCACGTTAGCATCAGCACTTAGCCCAGTCAGGTTTAAGCTAAGGTTACTGAAAACTGTATTGTCAATTCGGTAGAAGTCATCACTGTCAGCGGCTCCAACAGCATCTTGAAAGATAGCTGGCGCAGATCCAATAGCAGCGGGACGGGCATTTGGAGTGGTATTTCCAGCTTCATCAGGGGGGGCTGCAATGGACAGCGCCAGCCTGTACTTGGGAGCGCCACTCTTGCGCTGTACCCGGACAAAGTAGGTCCCTTCGTCTAAAACTTTAAACAGGGATTCTTTCTGCTTGCCAGAATTATTGGAAACACCGATGCGCTTTTGGTTGAAGTCAAAGAAAGCTAAATCAGCATTTTCTGAGAGTCCGTTGAGGACGCCTGTCAATGCACTGCGGGCAGAGAGTTTGAGTTTGTAGTAACTAAACTTATCTGATTGATCCAGTGAGCTTCTGAACACCTTTCTGCTGCTGCTCAGTTGTCCTACATTGACAGCATCTGAAAAGCTGTGACCTACTTTAGACATGATAAATCCTCGTAAATACTCGTAAACACTCGTAGACACCTGTGGCTCAATTAGCATTTCAAGAAGTGACAAAGAGGAGGCAGTCCACAAAGAACATCTGACTGAGAACCCTACACGAACCTAATCAACTGATACCTAAACCTAACTTCAGCAAGTGGTCTAAGCGCTTTCCTCTCATGAACCTCCAGCAACCTAATGGAGCCTTGGTAACCTTAGTACGTTTCTACAATGTCAGAGGTTTTAAACTCAATTGCGATTCTTGTAATTTGCGAGAAAAGCATTCTCTCTATCTGATGGGCGCTTGTTTTCCTGAGAGATTTTGAGGATGCACATTTTTATCCATCATACTTTTGAGATGAATTAACGAGATTATAGATCTTCCCAATGCATTGCTAGAAAAGAATTTTAGCCAATGTTAAGAATTGAATGTTAGGTATCTGGCTTCGGAAGAGCAGTGTAAATATTAGGAGTAGCTCTATACACCCTACAAGTCAGAAAAAACTTCTCCCTTTTGGCTTAAAGTTGTAAAAAATTTTGATCTGCACTGAAGTCAATGCTGATTCTCC
>JAAUOQ010000447.1 GCA_012034795.1 Leptolyngbyaceae cyanobacterium CRU_2_3 | reverse complement strand
TCTTTGTCGATAGCGGTGTTGGTGCAGCAGTCGGTGAATTTGCGATTAACGGCAATGCCCGCAATGGCGTTGTTACAGGTGGACTCGTCACCACCGGTGGAGCCGTGACCGGTACCGACGGCGATGCTAGCGGCTTCTTCTTCCGCATTGATGCCAATGGGGCCACTGCAAAAGTCGCCGCCTTCCAAGACAATCTGGTAGAAGGACTCGAAACCTTCACCTATCGTCTGATTGACGGCGAAGCCTACGATGTCAACCCCGCATCAAACAGTATCACCATTGTGCTTGATGACATGGTGAGGACGGATCCGACAGATCCTGTGGAGCCAACCCCAGGCCCCAATGATCTGGTGGGAACTGTCGGCAACGATAATCTCTTTACCCAGAGCGGCACTCTCTTTGGGCTGGCGGGTGATGACGCGATTTACAGTTCTGGTGGCCCAACCACTCAATTTGGTGGAGCAGGCAACGATCGCCTCCATGGGGCCAGCCAAACCGACACCCTCAACGGTGGAGACGGCAACGATGTTCTCTTTGGCAACGGCGGCAACGATACCTTCTTCGGCGGTGCTGGCAATGATATTGTCTATGCCGATTTGGGAGACGATCTGATTTACGGCGGCGAGGGTGATGACCAACTGTTTGGTCGTGGCGGCAACGATACCCTTTGGGGTCAAGGGGGCAACGATACCCTCTATGGTTTGTCCGGCAACGATACCCTGAACGGTGGAGATGGCAACGATGTCCTGTTTGGCAATGGTGGTAATGACACCTTGCTGGGCGGTGCGGGGAATGACGACCTCCATGGGCGTCAAGGCAACGATGTCATGCAAGGGGGTGATGGAAATGATCGCTTCTTCGGCAACGGCGGCAGTGACATGCTGGTTGGCGGCGGTGGAGATGATATTTTCTATGCCAACAGTGATTCAGTCACCATCGATGGAGGTCTGGGGAATGACTTGATTTACCTATCTGCTCCCGATAATGTCGTGACTCTAAGACCTGGTGATGGAACAGATAGCGTTTATGGTTTCCAACTGGGCCAAACTCAGTTTGGATTGAGCAATGGGTTGAAATTCAGTGATTTGAGCTTTAGTCAAGGCAATAGCTTTACAAGCATCTTGGTTGGTTCTGAGGAGTTGGCACGGGTGAATTGGGTATCTCAATCGGTACTCAATAATGCGGCCAATTTCTCGATTGTCTAATCCTGTTCAGTTGGTTTCTTCCAATCTGTGAATTGAGCGTTGGGATAAAAGGGAAGCTGTTGTTGGCAGCTTCCCTTTTCCTTGATTGACTTGAATTATATTTGCAAGATAAAGCTACTGTAACTTATGCTACTAGAATTTAAAATAAATTCTTCTTGTAGTAACGATCTCTTGTTTGTGGTGTTATATTTGGGCCAGCAAGTATACAGTGAGAAGGAAGTCTGACATGTGAATTGCACAGCATTTGGTGGGTGCGATCGCAAAATATTCCTATCATTAAGCCTCTACCTTTTTGTTGAAAAGAACAGCCTATTCTGAGTCAGGTCATGTACAGGGTTGCCCTTCTCATCCGCAGTTTCTCGATGGACTGTAAATAAAGCTGAATTTATTCGGATTTATTTGCTTTGATGGCTGTTTTGGGCTGCCGCTCTACCCGGTACGATCAAGTTGGATTTTCTTGAAACGTACGCGTAGTTCAGTTATTTTGGAGTACATTTTCCTGTGACCCAAGTTAGTCTTTCGACCTCAACCAACAATACGACGCGGTCTGATGCGTTGGTTGAATCTTTAGGTAATACATTAACCTTCACGTTTACCCTGACTGAACCGGCTCCAATCGGTGGTTTGCGGGTGTTTGTGGATAGCAACGTTGAGCAAATTGTCAATCGTCTTGACTTACCTGCATTTGCCTTTAATCCGCAAGTTCAAAATATTGGTCCCTTAACGTTCGCAACGGATTCCGACAACTCTGGCTTTGCGCTCACCATCAACGCAGGGGCTACTTCGGCATCATTTACGATTCCAGTGTTTGACAATGAGGAGCCGGACACCTTCTTGCCTGCTACCTTTGATGGTAGAGTTGATGCCCTATTCTCGCTCAGGACAGCAGGTCAAGTGTCTGATGAGAATCCAGGCAGCAGTCTAAATATTAGCGATTACACAGTCAATAATACGGCAGGATCAAACACTATTATCTTTGTAGATACTCCGGATCAGTTACCTGTTCAGACTCCCCCGACCTTCCGTATCACCGCTAATCAAACCACATTGATTGAGCATGAAGGAAGTCGCGTCACATTCACCATTGATTTGGTGGATGGCACTTTGCCGCCTAGCGGGTTTGTGGATGTGCGGGTGAGTACAGGTGGTTCTTTTAGCTTGGGCGATTTTGTAGTACTGCCGCCAGATGCAACCTTTACTGGCGGCAGTCCGAGGTCAGGATTTTCTGATAATAGTGGCTTTACATTCCGGGTCAGTTCCAGTCAGGCAACGATCAGTTTGCCCGTCTTTAATGATCGTGATTTGATTGCGGGAGATATTCCTGCGCCCGCTCGAAACGATGATGCGGGGTTTGAGAATGTAACGGTGACGCTGTTGCCGCCTGCCTCAGGCAGTAGCTATGCGGTAGCCGCTGGACAAGGTGCAGTGCAGCTCACGCTGGCGGATACGCGAGGTCAGTTGGAATACATTAACCGCAACTATGATGAGGCGATGAATGGGGATATTTCTAATAATCGTTTACAGCCCACGAAGTATCAGTTGGCTGAAGGGGACAATGAGCTGAAGTTTAGTATTGATGGAGAGGTGAGCGATCGCGAATACATCACGATTAACGTGCCCGAAGGCTTCCAGCTCAATTCTCTGGTCTTGCAAGATTACAAATCTCCACAGGGGAACAATGTAGCCTTTATGGCAGTGCAACAGGGAACAACCTTTACGGCTCCCCCTAGTCTGTTGAATGCTGAAACCGATGCCTTGTTGGGCTATGTGCTGTTTGGTCCAGAGTCTTCGACACAAGGTGCAGCCAGTGCAATTGTCGGCCAAAACCTGTTGGATGACCTTGGATCAACAACGGATGGTTCGGGCAACAAGGGAACCCAGGGATTCAGTGGTCCCCTGCCAAGCGGTGATTATAGCTTCTGGATTCAGCAGTTGGATGATCAAGCTCAGGTGAGCCTCAAGTTTGAGGTGGCCCCGGCGCAGGCTCCCAATCAGGCTCCTGTTGCCAACAACGATACCAATTCGACGACCGAAGATACGGCGGTTAGCGGCAATGTTTTGACCAATGACACGGATGCTAATGGCGACACGCTGAGTGTGACTGCCATTGATGGCAGTAGTACCAATCTCGGTACTCCCATCACGCTTGCTTCGGGTGCGCAGATCACGCTGAATGCCAATGGTAGCTACAGCTATAACCCTAATGGTCAGTTTGAATCCCTCAATAATGGTCAATCGGCAACAGATAGTTTTCAGTACACCATTGCCGATGGCCAGGGTGGAACTAGCACTGCAACAGCAACTATTACAGTCAATGGAGTAACGGATACCGTGACGACTACCCCAATCGTTAGCTTTAGTACAACACCAACCATTATCAGCGAAGCGGAAGGCACTGCGCTGGTGATGAGCTTTAATGTTCAGGGTGAGATTCCTGCGGAAGGTATCACCGTCAATTTGCAAGGCGATGCGGCTCGCATCATGCAGCAATTCACCGTGGCACAAACCCGGTTTAATGCAGCCGGTGAACCGTTCTATCGCTTTGATAATG
>JAAUOQ010000446.1 GCA_012034795.1 Leptolyngbyaceae cyanobacterium CRU_2_3 | reverse complement strand
CAGAAAAATTCGGATGGATCAAAGTCAGGAGTTTTTGTTTCCAGCGACTTTGAGGAAACTATCGCCAACTTGCCATCTGTGAGGAGCGATCGCAGCAACTGCATTAATCCACTGACATGGTACAGCGGTAGAGTGCAGCAAGCGTTAATGCGATCGACGCCAAAATAAGCCTGAAATCCTTGCACTGAAGCCGTCAAGGTTTCCCAGGTGTGAACCACAAAGCGAATTTTCCCGGAGGAACCGCCTGTCGGAATTAAGATCCAGCCAGGCTGGGCAACAGAATAGGTGGAATTTTGGCTTTTCTGATCGCTGTTTTCCCAGGCAATCTTGCCCTCAGTCATTTTCCCAAAAACGATCTGCGGCTGTATCTGCTCGAAAACTTGCTGCCACTCGGCATCGGTCCAGGTGGGGTTGCCCAGGCATACCGAGCAGCCATGAGCACAGGCAGAGATAAACCCGGCAAGGAACAAACTGGGATCGGATTCAGCCAGCAGCACCGTCGGCGAAATACTGCCTGGCCCATCAACCCAACTCCTAGTCAGATCTTGCAGATCTTGCGATCGCGCATGAACCTGCGTCATGAGGTGCTCAGTATCCCACCCCAGCAGTCGTCCAGTTTCCACCCATCGCTGAAATAGATCCAGCACACCTTGATCCAACACACCTTGTTCCAGCACACCTTGTTCCAGCATCCCCAACAGCCTATCTTGCACCCACATCTGGCACTGGTTCTAAGCTCTGCCACACCTGTGCTCGATCAGCTTGATCGAGTAGGGAATTAGAAAACCAATTCCTTACCCCAAAACCAAGGGCTCGCTGTGAAGGCGGGACTGAAGGCACCAAGGTATTAAGAATATACTCGCGGGCGATCGCAGTTTCAAACACCGACGACCACACTACATCCAGATCATAGCTTTGGCAAATATCCCGCAGGCGAGCCGGTGAACCGGCGATCGCTGCCTTGATCACAAATATACTACGCCAGCCCTGGTCATAGCAGGCTGTGAGTTGGTCAACCGTTGCCACCGATTCATCCAGGGCAATTGGTGTGCGGTAGCGATCGGATAATTTCAGCATCAGATCTACCTGGTCGGGTGGGAGTGGCTGCTCTAAAAACTCCAGCGCGTAGCGATCGCAAAGTTGAAAGCCACTGACAGGCTGCATCCCAACTCAAGCCACCATTGGCATCCAATCGCAGTTTTGAGCCAGCAGGTAAGACATTGATCAAATGCTCAAATAAATTGAGTTCTTCGTTAATAGCTGCAACGCCAATTTTCCACTTAAAGGTGCGCGCTCCAGTTTGCCAGAAAGATTGCCAGGATAGCAGGGCATTGGCTCCAGTTGGCAGCAAGTAGCTATAGGTGTCAGGAGTCTTGACCCTGAAGTTGGACTCCAGACTCGACTCCGATAGGGTCAACGTCTCCCAAGCAGATTCCAATCCAAACCGACAGGCTGGCAACTCAGAGGGAATTTGGGCAATCAGATCAGGCGTGATCTGGGACAGCGATCGACAGAACCGTACCGCTTGCCCCATGCTTTCTGTGCCAAATTCGGCGATCGGCGCAATTTCTCCCCAACCTACCCGCCCTGCCGCATCGGTCAGCCGCAGCAAAATCCCTTCGCGCAAGCTCCAAAGCCCGTAATAAGTTTTCAAGGGCTGCCGAAAGGGACGACGGTAAGAGCGCAACTCCAATTGAGCCGAATCCATAATTTCCCTCAAGCGAGTAAGCCAGATCTGTCCTATAGCGCTTCGCGCTTGTGATAAAACCAAAATATTTTTTGAAAGCCTCGCGGAGCGAGGCTTTCAAAAAATAAGCTGTACTCTATTCAATTGAAAATTGCTATGTGGGGTGACGAGTAGGGTTAGCTAATGTTGAGCTAGCTCGGCGTTGCCAGACCCTATAAGGTGTGACTTATGCAACTGCAAACGGACGGGTTGACCGAAAAAACTCCTGAAACCCTTGATTTTGTAGGTTGGTGTTGAGCAAAGCAAAACCCAACAGCAGCCAGTTCAGCGTTGGGTTTCACCGGGTTCAGCCCAACCGACGCAAAAGGGTTGGTCAGCCAATTAGCCAAAGGGCTGGAACTCAGCATTAGTAAGCATCGGAATAGGAATCATAGGATTCTGGACGTCCGCCTGTTTTAGCTTTCTCTTTGGCCTTGGCAGCACTCTTCTTGAGCGCATCTAGCCGCTCTTCAAATTTCTTGCGCTGCTTTTTCTTGGGGGTTTGTTCAATGAGCACCTTCAAGGCACTGCCCAGACTCTTGTAGGCATTGGGCAAGGTATAGCCAAAGCGAGTGGCCAAAGCGATCGCCCGTTCATCAGCATCGATCGCTTCCTTCAGCGTTTTCAAGCCATTGTTCCGTTGATAGAGCCGCCAGCCTGAAACGCCACATAGCCCCAGTGCCAGGAATAGCAGCAAGCCGTCTTGCACCCACAGTTCACCGACTGCACCGCCCAGACCGATCGCCAAGGCTGCCATTTCCCAACCATCTTTGGGAATGGTGTCATTCTGAATCCGCGCCACCTCATGCCAAAACAGCAGATTGCGCTGATCCAACGCCAACTGTTCCCACTTTGCTAGATCGACTTGAACTTCTACTTGGTCTTTGCCAATCTCTTCAGAGGTGACTAGCGGCGGATTGACAGCCCGTTGCAGCCTCAATAGTGACCCAGCTTTTGAGTTCAGGGGGCAACAGGGACTTCAGCCGACGTAATTCACTCAAGTCCGATCGTGCAGTAGAGGTGGCGTATGAGGTCATAGGTTATAGCCCTAGTCAATATCAATACTGAAATAATACTGAAACGGTTTTTAGGAAAGTATAGCGGGGTTTCACCTGCCACTTTCTATCTTAAAGGTTGGATTGGCATATGGTTCGGACAAAAAGGTGCTATGGCGATCCCAAATGAAATGATTGGTGCGGCTACCCATCCGGAAAACTGCTCGATGTCCCATCTGAATGACCCAAGACTAAGCATCAGGAGATCGATTGTAAAGCCGATTGGCTAGATTAGGCTGGAGCAGTCAGTCCGCCTACGCTTGCGGCTCCTCTGGTTCTGGCTGAGGCTGAACAATATCACCCAAATAAAGCTGCACAAACGCTTCAGCCGCCTCTGGGTTAATTTCCTGAAGGGCAGTCACCAGTTTCACGACTGTTTCAGCCGTCGGATCAACCTGCTCGTGAAACCAGCGCCCTACCACCGAATTCTTCAACCCCATCAATACTGCCAGTTTGTTCTGGCTAATGCTGTAGGTTTGCAATACCTGTCTTAGAACCCTGCCTGCCTTTCCCATGCCCTCGATCGTGTCAGAGGTGGTGAGGCTAGTAAATGCCTACAAATATGTGAGTATGGAGTATCTACATATTTGTGGATATCCAGTATGATGTTAATACTTACATAAATGTAGGTATTGATCGCAAATTAAAGGATCTGACAATGGCAGAAGAATTTATTTACGGCTCCGACTTCGACCCCCCACCGATCGCCCCTTCTCGCCCCCACCGAGAATCCGTCAAAATCATTCTGATCGGCTCCGATCGCGGTATTGCTCACATCATCCACTGGCTGCATCACCATCGCTTTATTGAAGCCGGAGCCTGGAGCCGTCCTCAAGTTGTACTGAACAGCGATCGCTCCGAACTCATGAGCATTACTCACAAATCCCTGTGGCTAGATTAGGTTCACAAATCTTTTTCCCTCATCCCCCAACCCCTTCTCCCAAGCCGGGAGAAGGGGAGCCAGAAAGCAGAGAAACCA
>JAAUOQ010000445.1 GCA_012034795.1 Leptolyngbyaceae cyanobacterium CRU_2_3 | reverse complement strand
CACGACAACTGGCTTGCTGAAGGACAGACTGCGCGACGCAACTTAAGCAGAAGTGGCGTTTTACCGCTTCCTCATTACGTAGCTGAGCATCTTCAAATCCGGTCAGTTGTTTGGCAAACTGATGAAAGGTTTCTACTGGCCGAGAGCGATCAGAATTTTGTGTAAGCGAGAAATGGGTCAGTAATTGAAGCGTCCTGGGAATAGGATAGCAAAATATGACAACGCTGCCTTCCAGTTTTTGGAGACCGATCAGAATTTTGTGTAAGCGGTCTAGAATCCAAATACCAAAGGAGACCGCAATATGCCGAAAAGAACAAAAGAAAGCAACCGCACCGATGAATTACTAGACGAATTGCTGTCAGAGTGTCAAAGCCCAGAGGAAATTCTGGGTGAAACAGGACTACTCAAGCAACTGAGCCAGCGGCTGATTGAGCGAGCTTTGGCAGGAGAGTTGAGCCATCACCTCAAATCAGATCTGTCCAACTCTGCCGCAGACGATGAAACAGGGGAAAGCCGTCGCAATAGCCGCAATGGCTACTCCAAGAAAACAGTGCAGTCACAGCAGGGGGAAATGGCATTAGCTATCCTCGAGACCGCCAGGGAGAGTTTGAACCGATCCTGGTTGCCAAGCATCAACGACGCTTAGCAGGGCTAGACGAGAAAATTCTAGGGCTGTATGCCCGAGGCATGAGCATTCGCGACATTAGTAGCCAACTCGAAGAACTCTATGGCGCGCGGGTATCAGCCGCCTTAATCAGTGAAGTCACCGATAGCGTCAGCGATGAAGTCAAAGCTTGGCAGTGTCGCCCCCTAGATCCGGTGTATGCCATCGTTTATCTCGATGCCCTGTACGTCAATATCAAAGTGTCGGGACGGGTGAGCAAGCGGGCGGTCTATGTTGTTTTACTCGATGTTCAAGTTTTTAAGGAATTACCCTTCTGTGCAAGAGACTGGGAGTGGACTCTAGGCGACCTAAGTCCCTACCACTCATGTGCTTTCCGGATGGCTTCAAGATAAAGAACTCACTCACGAGTCCAGCGAGGGTTGTGAGTTGTGCAGCGGGGTTAGAGGATTGCAATAATTGCTCGATATGGAGCAATAAAGACTCCATTTGAATCAGGCGGAGTAGACTGCCCACGGTATACGCGGGCAGTTTGTTTTGAATCTGGGCTAGTTGTCGCGGATGAAGCAAGAGGCATAAGTCAAGCAAAAGGCTCAGGGTCAGGCCATAGCTTGCCCCTTCTACACCAGTTTGCTTGGCTAATTGCGCCCAACCTTCATAGGACTTCCAGTCCTCGATGAAAACCTCTACTATCCATCTTATCGAGTAAGCTTGGATGATATCTATGGTACGCCAACTGAGATCAGTGGCTACCAGATATCGATATTCTGCTTCTCCCGCATATTTGAGCGCGATAACAAAGCGTTTCTTGCCATGGGCACAGACCTTGACCCGTAAGCTGCCTACCGTAGCTTGAATGGGGGCTTGACCGCGAATTCGGATGGCTTGCTCTACCCCTGGGTGCGTGGCGAAATATTGGGTCAGATTCTGAAACCGATGGCGGACCTGAATATTTTGATTCTGGCGCAGTTGGCTAATCACTTGCGTTCCATCAAATAAAGCGGCAGCAGAGTCCATCAGATCTGCTTGCCCGTAAAGCGCATCTGCTACGATGGCTTTGACCTTGATCTGCGCATGATGCTGGCGAAATTGCTGCATCAATTGCAACACGAGTTGGGATTTGTTGGGATATTGCGGAGTACTCGGTGGGGCATCGGGTCGGTCTTTCTTCGGAATTCCCTGCTGCTGAAGACGCTTATCGGCTTTTATCCAAGCCTGTTTGATGGGGTTGGGTTCATAGAGGGCAAATCCTACGGGTATGCTAACTTTATCCGTGACCAGCAACAACAGGACGATATTTTGCCCATTCATATACCCACCACTTCCCTTATCTTTGATTTTGTGGGTCTTATGCAGTTTCGGGGTCTTTTTACTGCGTTGATGATCTGAGTCATCCGTGACTAATATCCCTTCCCTAATTCCATACTCCTGAAGAATCAGCCCGACCCCAAGTTGCAGCAGTGTTGCCCAGGCGATTTTCGATTGCCGGAACATCCACGATAAGGCACCAATCTTGTAGCGTCCTAAACTCATCCGCTCAAATCTAGCCCAGCAAATGCTATTGGTCAGAATGATCCCCATCAGGCAAAATCCCAACCACCCCCGTTGGATCGCACTGAGTTTCATATCCGGCTTATGCGCTTGTAGCCCTTCGTTTAACTCATTCACAAATTTTTCGATGAAAGGCAAGGGTTCGCTCAGCCACATAACAGTCCTGTCACCCATTAAGATGGTGCAATACTACCTTTCAGGGGGCTATGAAAAACTTGAACATCGAGTATCAAGGAGTAGTTTTGGGGAACAGGGTACGATGCTTAGCTGTGGAACGATACTGTTGCAATTGACAGATAACGGTCGGATTAATTTCCAATACCAATGTCCGTGCGACTTCGCGTCCCGCGTCATCGAAGACGAGCCAATCTCCAGTGGAGGCATCAAAGCGCACCCATAGCCGCTGTTTGGCTAGAGCACGAGCAACAGTGTAATTGCGGTTGTAGAGAGAGATTCTGCCAGAAGCATCCACCTTCCGTTGCCAGCAACCCTGCGCCAGGTAGGCGTAAACCCGTTGTAACGAGCACAGTTGTGCTTCCTGGGAGCGTCGATAGGGACGAGTGCAGATGAGTAAATCAGGATGGAGTTCTAAGCGGGTTCGTCCCCTTACAGCGGGATAAAACTGTCGTTGCAGTAAGATTGCCTGGTCTAAACTGTGCTGTAACTGTTCGAGGGAACGACAGTAGCCTGGTGCACTCCATGATTGTGTGGTGCGGTGAGAGCGTTCGACAATGCCATTATCTTGAGGATGACGCACTCGAGACCAAACCACATCAATGCCCAATCCCACCAGCCATAATTCAAACAGAGTAGGCAGGTTACTGTTGCTGGTACACCAGGGATGTCCGTGGTCAAATTGGATCTGTTGCGGTCGTCCCCATTGCTCAAACCACTGTCGTAAGACCTGTTGCACGCAACTGGCGGGCACCGCCTCAAAACTGGCAGAGGGGGAAAACACTGCCCTCTAACAAGGCACGGGATGCTTCATCACTGGCCGTCAGCCAGCAGGCAGTAGTTCCATCTGCCAGTTGCTGCTGGCTGACGGCATCTACTTGCCAACGCTGATGCACCTCTGTAGCCCGTGGTCTTTTGGTGCCCACCGCACGAGCACCTGGGATGGACACCCCTGCTTGCACAAATCATCTCTGCAATGTCCGTTCGCTCGCGATTTGCTGTTGTGGCCAGCGTTGTTGCAATTGCACCCGGATGATGCCGCCGCCCCAGTCGGGATGACATCGTTTCAGGTAAATTGCTGCTCGCCAAATTAATCGCTCTGCGCGAATCCCTCCATGTCCACAGCGTTGATAATCCGGGGTCAATGCACTGTCTCCTCCTTGGCTCCAGCGCCGACAGATTTGCCGCACACTGTGGCGGGATTGTCCTAATGCCTCTGCGATCGCTCTATAACTTTTGCCTTGTTGACGCAGTTCTATCATCCGTTGACGGATGGGGACAGCTACTGCACTCGGCATATACACCTCCTGAGGGCTCAAATCCAGACTTAATTTTGGTGTACCATTACTTCCCCAGAGGAGGGTTAAATCTTGTGTCGTTCTACATGTTCTAACCGCGTGTCGGGTAACAGGG
>JAAUOQ010000052.1 GCA_012034795.1 Leptolyngbyaceae cyanobacterium CRU_2_3 | reverse complement strand
CCTCAAAGCTGCTCGTCAAGCTAGGGAGAACGGGTCATGCATCTGACGTTAATTTTACTATCTGTGGCGATCGCAGGTTTAGTGCGCGTCGCTTGGTCGTCCCCTTCAGGTGGATGGCTCAATCGCTGGCAGCGCGCCCTATTTGCCTTTTTACTGCCGCCTCTGCTGCTGCTGACCACAGCCGTGGCAGTTCTTTGCATGGGAACCCAGGGACAAATGCTGGGATTGCCTGCGGGTTGGATTGGCTACCTGTTGGCCTTGAGTTTTTTGAGTGTGGCTGTTGGATGGCTGCTACGATTGGGCGGGTTGGGCTGGCAATCCTTGCGGCAAATTCATGCCTATCCCACGGTAGCCGTCGGAGAAGCGGCGATCGGGCATATGCTCGACACGGCTCAGATGTTTGCAGCCCAAGTTGGCTTCTGGGAGTCCGAACTGGTGGTGAGTCGGGGCTTACTCGATCGGCTCACCCCAGAACAGCTAAATCGCCGTCCCTCACCCACGAGCAAGCTCATGTCTACTCCGCGATACGTTTTGGTTTTTTGGGATGGGATGGCTACGCCACTTTACCGTTTGGTTGCCCAACACTGAAGCACTCTGGCATGAGCTACTGCTACTACGGGAGCTACGGGCCGATCAGTGGGCAGCCCAAACCATTGATCCTTTGATCTTAGCGGAATCTCTGCTGCTGACCGTCCAAGATGCTTCTGCTTCTCCAGAATTCTGCGCTGCTTTTAGTGCTGCTGCACCTTTGCACCGTCTGGAAGAGCGGATTGAGGCTTTGTTGACCTCGCCAGAACCACCCTATCAATGCAATCGGTGGTTACTATCGGGATTATTGGCCGCCCTGATACCCTTAGTTACCGTTCTGCTCCACAGCTAGCTCGCTGCTACTGCAACCCCAATACACTTGCCAATAGTGCCTTCTGGGCGTGCATCCGGTTTTCTGCTTCATCCCACACACGAGACTGAGCCCCTTCTAGGGCAGCTTCGGTAATTTCTTCGCCTCGGTGTGCTGGAAGGCAGTGCAAAACAATCGCTTTGGGATCGGCAAGGCTGAGAATTTTTCGTTGACCTGGTACGCTTGGAATGCTTGCATTCGCCCTGCGGCTTCGCTTTCCTGCCCCATGCTGGCCCACACGTCTGTATACAAGACTTGCGCCCCTTGAGCGGCGGCTTCAGGATCTTGCAGGATTTGCACCTGGGAGCGATCGCCTGCAATTGCTTTGGCCTGAGCCACAATCGCTGCATCCGGTTCATAACCAAGAGGTGCAGCAATGCGGACATTCGTGCCGGTCAAGGCACAGCCCAACATCAGTGAGTTTGCCATGTTGTTACCATCGCCTATGTAGGTGAGGGTAATGCCCTCTAAAGTGCTAAATTCTTCTTGCACCGTCTGCAAGTCTGCTAGCACCTGGCAGGGATGCTCTAAATCTGTCAGAGCATTAATTACAGGAATTTCGGCATAGCTGGCAAAAGTTTCAAGCTCTTGCTGCTCAAAGGTACGAATGGCCAATACATCTAGATAGCGATCGAGAACTCGTGCTGTATCAATCGTCGGTTCTCCTCGCCCGACCTGCGTCACGCTGGCATTGAGGTCAAGCACTTGCCCACCAAGCTGATACATCGCTACAGAAAAACTGACGCGAGTCCGAGTCGAAGCTTTGCTAAACAGCAGACCTAGCACTTTGACACGATCGCACCGAGGATGAACTTTCCCAGCCTTCATGGCCATCGCCAAATCTAAAAGCTCTCGAACTTCGGCTGCACTCAGATCTGCCATGCTCAGCAAATCTCGACCTTTTAATGACGCTACGCTCATTGGTAGAAGCAACTTGACTAATGGTGTCTTAGCAGATTAGCAGATCTGGTGTTGACTAGTCCGTCTCTGGAGAACGATCGACAGATTTTCAGCCAGAGGCGATCGCGGTTATTGATCCAATAGCTCTAAATGTTCTATTTGCGGTTCACCTGTTTCACTGATCCAGACAATCTTGGCAATTCGTCGTCGTTGTGCGGCTTCACGAATGGCAGCGGGCGAGTTTTGCCCTTGCAGTTCCACCTCTACCCGTACCAGATGGGTGGATTGGCGAATGATTTGGGCGTGGGCAAACGCAGCAGCATAGGCTTGAGGACTGGTCGGCACAACCAGCCAATCACTCGCCGCAGTCTGCGAGGGCAATTGTCCAGTGGGCAACAACACCTGGTGCAGATCTTCGATGTTGAGGACAAAGCCAATTCCCGGACAGGACTTCCCCTGGGGGTGGTAAAGGCTAAGAAGTTGATCGTAGCGTCCGCCTTGCCCCAACACCCGCTTTTCTGAGTCTGAAGTGCTGACCACTTCAAAGACAATGCCTGTGTAATAATCGAAGACCTGGACTAGGCTCAGATCTAGAATCAAAGTGGGTAGGGCTGAGGCAAACCGACTGTCTTGCAGGAGTTCCACCAACGATTTCAGACCATTGACGATTGCCCGCTGTGCTTGATCTAGTGACAAACTAGACACTCGTTGCAGCACATCTGCTGGCTGACCCCGGAGATCCATGAGCAGCAGTGCTCTTTCTTGGAGTTCAACCGACAGCGACAAGGTTTCCAGAGTGATGCGATCGAGGGTGGCAATAGCTGCTCGCACACGAGCACGCAGGGCTTCTGGAAACGGCGAAAGCAGCGATCGCGTGAGTCCGGCATCCCCTAGCACCAAATAGCAGGGGTTGAGTTGTAAGCGGTTTAAGCAGTCTGCTAACACCAGCAAAATTTCGGCATCGGTTGCCACTCCACTACTGCCCAATAGTTCTACGCCAGCCTGGTAAAACTCCTGTTGCCGGTTATGGATACCGCGATCACCCCGCCGAAATACATTAGCGTTGTAGTAAAGGCGTTGAGGATGGGTAATGCCTGTCATGCGCGCAACAGCAGCCCTGGCGATCGAAGCTGTCAGTTCTGGGCGCAGTCCCAACGCTTCACTATCTCGATCTTGTACCTGAATCACCGTCGATTGTTCTACGGCTCCACCTGCCATTAGCGTGTCCAATCGCTCTAGGGTAGAGGTAATGATCCGGTGATAACCCCAGCTATGAAAAACTTGCTGGAGCCGTTGTTCAATCCATCGCTTTTGGGCAACATCCAGGGGAAACAAATCCCTGGAGCCCACTGGAGGTTGGTAAACCATTTCCTTATTTTTTCTTGCTGCCAAATAGCCCAAACAGCCCACCACTGTTGCCCTTATCGTCAGGCTTGCTGCCTTTCACCACAGATTTGCCTGAACCAGGCTTGCCTTTGGCATCGGGTTTGTCTTTGGCATCGGGCTTGCCAACGGTTGCGGTGCTGCTTGAGGGTTCTAATCGGCTCTTACCTTCCAAGGCTACCGCATCTTGGGGATTCAACTCCAATGCTTTGTTAAAGTGAATTTTTGCCATAGTGTTTTGATTGGTTTTGAGGTAGACCATCCCTAGACGGCTGTGGCAATTACTGTTAGTGGGGTCCATTTTGATGGCGTCGCGCAACTCCAAGATGGCTCTGGGAAAGTTTTGCTTCATCTCAAACTCTTGCGCCCGCCGTAAATAGGCGGCAACTATTGCTTCGCGGGTAGCAGGCACTCTTTGAGGCGGAGCTGAGACAGTAGGCGATCGCGGTACCGTTGGGCTTGGAGGTGTTGCAGGTTCTGGAGAGAGAGTCCGTCTGATGCCAACCGCCTCTCCCCGGCTTTCTTTTCGCATCAAATACACCAGGTTAAGCTCGCTGATTTGTCCAGCAATTTCTAATGCCCGATTGATCTGCTGATATTGTCGCTCTGAAAGCTCCTTGAGAGCCGTGCGGTAAGCCACATCAATATCTGGTGCAGCAGCCAGATGGCGCGCCTGATCGCTGGTAAGCACCACTGTTTCTTGCTGCTTGAGAGCCTGCTGACCCTTCAAACGCAACAGAATACAGTATTCCGTGTGGTTTTTCTCTTGCGAAAGCTTCTCATAGGCAGGATTAACTAGCTTAGAGAGCAATTCAGCAGCGCTTTTGCGATCGGTTTCGTTTTCTGCCACATAGCTGTCAGGGTGAAGGCGGCGCGCAACAGCTAAGTATCGCTTCCGAATTTCCTTGAGGTCGGCATCTACTCCAACGCCAAGAATGGCGTGATAGTCTGTGAAATCGAGATTAAATAATCCTTGATCAATTTTCAGAGACATTGCTACTTATCCCACGACCCTTCTAGGCTAAGGGTTCCCTATAGTGTACTTGGTCTAACTTGTCCTGTAGTGTATTGCTTCGAGCACTTACGTAAATCTTGAAACTTACTTCATGAAGGGTTTGATGAAAGACTTGAATCTTGAATCAAGGATATGAAGGACTGGGTTTGGCTAATTTAGGTTTGGCTAATTTAGGCTTGGCTAACTGTATTCGGCTAAAGGTTTGACTTGGAGCAGTTCATGGCTGAGAGCGGAGTGAATCTGCCCATTAGTTGCCAAAATCCGCCCCGAATCGATGACGAATGAACCTTCGTCATAGGCAGTCACTTTTCCCCCTGCTTCTTCGACCATAACAGCACCTGCTGCCATATCCCAAGGGGATAAGCCGCGTTCCCAAAAGCCATCTAGCCGCCCCCAGGCAACATAGGCCAAATCCAGTGATGCTGCGCCTCCGCGCCTCACACCCTGGGTTAAATGAGTCAGGTGGCAAAACTCGGCATAGTTGTTATCTGGGGTTTCTCGGCGATCGTAAGCAAAACCAGTCACCAAGAGGCTTCGGCTGAGATCTGTAGTAGGCGAAACCTGAATTGGGCGACGGTTGCAGGTCGCTCCTAACCCCTTTGCGGCTCTGAATAAATCTTCACGAAATGGATCAAAAATCACGCCGACCGAGGGTATTCCCTTAATCAAAAGCCCCACAGATGAGGCGTAGAAGGGATATTGATGGGTATAGTTGGTCGTTCCGTCAAGGGGGTCGATCGCCCATAACAACTCACCAGTTTGATCGCCAATTCGCCCCGATTCTTCTGCCAAGATTGCGTGATCTGGAAAATGGCGCTTAATCACAGTCAGAATTGCCTCCTCTGCTGCTTTGTCTGCTTCTGTCACCAAATCGCCAGAACGGCCCTTTTCCCGAATTTCGGCCAGGTTACCTGCATAGAACTGGAGAACGGCTCCACCTGCGAGGGCGGCTTCGGTCGCAATGTCTAGGAAGGTTTGAAGTTGGGTGGGGGAATAGGGCATGGGGAGTGGGGAGTAGGGAGTGGGGAATGGGGCAAATTTGTGTCAGTCTGAAGCCAGTGCGCTTCATCTGTTGCTATTTATGGATAGTTATCTCCTGTCCACTGCCCTTAAATCAAGCTTAGTAGCATACAGCGATCGCATGATATCGTATGAGTTCTGTATTTCACTCTTCATCTAGTGGCAAACCTCGCCGTACTTTACCTTTACCAAAGTAACGACCGAATTGAAGCTCGTAGACTTCGTCTTCGTCCTGTGTTTCTACCTGCAAGTCTGATCGAGCATAGCTGACGCACAGCAGGGCATAACCAGATTCGCGCAGTTTGGGAGAAAGCCCCATGGCTTCGGGCTGATGAATTTCTCCAGACAGCACTCGAAACCGCGGCAAAGCAGTGCAGGCTCCGTTGCGGCAGGCAAAGGGCAAATTGACGCCTTGGCTTTCAGCCGCTGCCAGAATGTAGCGATCTTCGGGTATTTGAACAGTCTGACGGGTGTGGGTTTGGCGATTGTGGATCTGAACGGTATAAACGCGCGTCATGAATTTCTTGAATCTCAAAGTTGATTAAAGCAAAGTTGATTAAAGCAATCCCCAGAGCCTATGATAGGGCGTTAGCGGTTCATCCCGATGACAAAAATTTTCAAAGACTGTTCTCAGAGTGCTCTGTATTCTGCTAACATAGCAATTCTGTGGCTGATATAAGCTGCATCCTAGAATATACCTGGAGAGATGGCCGAGTGGTTGAAGGCGCAGCACTGGAAATGCTGTTTAGGGGTAACTTTAACGAGGGTTCGAATCCCTCTCTCTCCGTTCTAAAACTCTATCGATATAACGCTTACAAAGCTCTTACAGAAGGGTTTTACGTTTAGATACCGTTCTTCTTACGGGAAGAATAGTATTGTATTGGACAATTTTAGATATGTTTTAGCGGTTTTTGATTATGTAGTATATGTAGTATTAGTAGATCGCAAAGCTCTGAATAATCCTTTCAAAACCCTGATTTTTGGGGTTTTGGGGTGCGCGACATGCACCCCAAAACTCTATTTTCGATTACTTTTACTTTTACTTAATGATGGTTTCGATCGCTGCCAAAAATTCTTGTTCCAGGTAAGGTTTGCTGAAGTAATTAGTTGCGCCCAGTTGCAGCGCTAGCCAACGATGTTTGGTGTTACTCCGAGAAGTGAGCATGACAACAGGAATGGTTGAAAGATGCTGATCTTGACGGCGGTAGCTAAGGAATTCAAAGCCGTTCATATTTGGCATTTCGACATCACAAATCACCAACTTAATGGTTGGGCTTTGCCGCAACTGATCGATCGCTTCCCAGCCATCTCGTGCCTGCAAAACTCGAAAGCCTGCTCTTTCTAAAGAGAGCGTCAGCGTCTGCCGGAGAGTAATCGCATCATCAACCACCAGAATTGTGGCAGTTTGGACAGTCCGAATAACGGGTGAAGATTTGCGAAGTGGCGAGCCAGTTCTTCTGACAGCCAATTGCTCAGATTCAACGGTGTGGTGTTCTCGCCTTGATGTGAGCAGTGCTGATCCATCAATGATAGGAACAAGGCTACCATCTCCTAAAATGGTACAGCCATAGGTATAGTTTGGAGGTTCGATCGCAGTACCAAACGGCTTAATCACAAGCTCCTGCTCATTTACCAGGCGATCCACTTCTAGGGCAAAAACCTGCTGTTCTTGGCGCAAGATTAACATTGGCGGTGCCCAGTTTTGAGGAGAAGTCCCCGTAGACAGGGCTTTACTAGGAGCCACTTCTGGGATCGGGCAGGCATAATCTAGCAGGTCAGCCAGCCGGTATGCCGGAATAATTTGCTCATGCCAATAGAGAAATCGCTGTGCACCAGAGTGTTTAATCTGGTTAGCTTGAGGTGTTAAAACTTCCTCAACACTGTCTGCCGAAAGTGCTAGAGCAGTGGAGCCCACTAAGCAAATGATGAGTTTGGCAATAGTGAGTGTTAAGGGTAATTGCAGTGTGAAAGTTGTACCTTGACCTGGACTAGAAGTGACCTCAACACTGCCTTTGATGGCATGTATTTGCGATCGCACAACATCTAGTCCTACGCCTCTTCCAGAGAGTTCACTCACCTGATCGGCAGTTGAAAATCCTGGTTCAAATATAAATTCAAATAATTGAGATGGAGGGGTAAAATGAGTTGATCGTTAGATAGCCAGCCTAACTCAAAAGCTCGACTACGAATCCGGTCTAAATTTAATCCCTGACCATCATCCTTGACTTCAATAATAGTTTGATTTCTTTTGTAATAAGCCCGGATCTCTAGTTGACCTTGCTCTGTTTTTCCTTGCCGAACTCGAACATTAGTGGGTTCAATACCATGATCAAAAGCATTTCTTAGTAAGTGAAGCAGTGGATCATAAAGTTTTTCCAGAATTGCTTTATCAATTAGAATTTCAGTTCCTGTAAACTTTAAAGTTGCAGGTTTACGATAAGTCGTAGATAAATCTCGCAATACTCTAGGAAACCGATTGAGAACTTCTCCTAGAGGCAGCATTCGCGCCCATCTAAACTCATTCTGTAGATGAGTTAGCGTTTGCTGTTGTTGATCTAAAATACGGTTCGATTGCCGATTAAACAAATTAATGTCATCAACTGCTTCTTCTAACTGCACCATGTCCTCAAGCAGCTCTTGAAATTGGGAATGAAGTGATCCATAGCTATCCATCTCTAATGGATCAAACTCCACAAGGTTTGGGCTAGCCAAAGTAGAAGTATAAGGAATTAATGCCTCCTCCTTTTTTATCCCCAGTGCTTTATCGCGAATTCTTGAAGTGGATTTCATTTCATAATTGCCACGCTCTGAAGTATAGCGTTCTGGCACTACGAGCGTTTGATTGGCCTGCTCTTGCAATTTGCCCACCATGGTTTGAAAGCGAGCAAACCGATTTTGAAGTTCTCGAAGTACGCCTTGCAACTGTTCACTCTGAAGTGAGAGTCCATCGCGATTAATCATCAACTCGCCTACTAGATTATTCATCCGTTCGAGCCGATCTGAGTCTACCCGAACTGTGAGACTAGCAGGGGTAGAGGCTTCTGCCGGACGCCTATAGGCGCTGCGGTTGATGGCATTTTGTCCAGGGTAGTATAGCTCTGCCGATCGACTGATTTGTAGGGCTGCGCTTGTTGATGAAAAACGACTCTCTGGGGTTGGCTCAACTGCAATACCCTCTTGTTTTGCCAGGTCTTCTGCACTCTCTATCTCAGTGTCATTGAGCACCCATTCTGCATCAATTGCTTCTGAGAAATCTAGATTTTCTGTTGTGATCTCAAACGGATTACTGCTGAGGTGAAGCTCTTCTTCAGAAGTCAGTGCGATCGCTTCAACTAACTCATTTTGATTGGCAGTTTCAACCACTTGGATGGGATCGACTAACTCTAAATTGTCCTGTATCTCAGATAAAGAAAAAGTACTGATACCGATTTCATCGCTGACCGCATCATCCTCATCGTGAACGATTTCATCGCTAAATGCGTCACTGTTCAATATATCGCTGTTGAATGCATTGTCACTCAATTCAGTCTCAAAGACACTGCCGAAAACATTCTCAAGTAAGGGAATTGCGGCTAGAGCTTCTAGAGCTTCTAGATCAGACTCTGTTGCAGTTATTGGCTCTTCTGGAGATACTGCGATAGGGATGTTCCCCAGGGCAATTAGCTCTGCTGAAGGTTTTACGATTTGGATAGGATGGCTCAACGCTGCCTGTCTAGCTCGTTCAAAGTCAACCAACGCCAGTTGCGTAATTTCTAGAGCGCGATCGGGATGCGCATCTAAAGCCTGAAAGATCGTTTCAGCAATCTCACCTAAGCTGGGTAGATTGAGAATTTCGGCAAATCCTGCAAACACTTCTACTTCTGCCCGAAGTTCTCCTGCCACTTCATAATCTTGCGGATTGGCGACAACGGACTCAAGCTGTTTGAGTCCTTGAACTACATCTACTTCTAAAATAGAAGAGAGCATGCTAACTCCCATGTCTGCTGAACTAGGGATATAGCTTTCTGCCTGAAGGAGGGCATCGCCACAATATTGCTCAATCTCCGTCAGAATTGGCTCGGCGATCGCTAACGCTTCCTCGGAATTTAAGAAGCCCGTGGTGATCTGTTCCATCAGAGGCAGCCGCAGGCAGTCATAAGCCAGCAATAGCTGGCTCTCCAGATTCGTATCAATTTCTAAGGTTTCGCTGTAGAGTGCCTTAAAGATATTTTCTAGGCGGTGAGAGAGGGTGCGATCGCATCTAATCCTACGCTGGCGGCTCCACCTTTTAACGAGTGGGCAGCCCGCATCAAATTATGAACTTCAGCCGTACTGCGATTTTGACTCAGGCTCAGTAAACCCGTTTCAATCATTTGCAGTAGCTCAGGAGCCTCTGCACTGAAAAACTGGTAGGCTTGGTCACGAATATCAGGATTAATTGCCATAGGGGTAGTCCATTAGCCAGTTCCACTGTCAACATGAATTGGGTCAAAAGTCGCGCTCCATACCCTCGATAATTTTGGGCGATCGACTTCGGGAAATTACAAAGAACAAACCTCCAGCCACAAGGTATAACAAAAATAGGTAAGGGAAAGCACTGTAAGGATATGTAGGGACTGGATAAAAGCTCCCCACAATCGGAATCATCATAAAAACAGCACCTAAAACGGATATCACAATATGGTGTGTGCGGAGCCTGCCATGGCGGGATAAAATAAATTGGTGCAGCAATCGAAACCAGCAGGTAAGTACAGAGGAACCCGTAGGTGCATATCGTCCCTAAATAGCTGTAAATATCGATATCTTTGATGTTGAATAGCGACATGGAAGCAGCGATGAGGAAGGTGATCGCAGCAGCGATAGACACTGCTAAATGAGGGGTTCGGTTATGAGTATGAACTTTGCTCATCCAAGCAGGATAGAAACTATGACGCCCCAATGCCAACATAATTCGTCCTCCCGCATTGAAGCAGGCTAGTGTACAACCCAGGCAACTGACACAAATCCCTACCCCTAGCCCCAAACCCAGGAGATTTGCACCCACTAGAGTTGCCAAAACATCCAGAGGATTGCCACTTTCGTTCAAAGGCGTTTGAGATCCCCGAAATCCTAACACTTCTGTATACATAATCAGAATAAAGAAGGAGCCACAGAGCACTGTGCTCCAGAGTAAAGCGGGTGGAATGAATCGAGTAGGAGATTTGGCTTCCTCTCCTAAAGTGGCTGCACTTTCAAATCCCACAAAACTGAGTACCGCAATCACCATGCCCAAGCTAATCTTGCTAGGTGTGACATCTTTAAGCATGAGTTGTTCGGTATCAATAGTGAAGCCCTGCTTGCCTAAGACTAACACCGCCAAAATTAAAATAAACCCGATAGATAGTATCTCCAGCGTTAGCATCAGAATGGTTGAGAGCTGGATATCTGTATAAGCGTAATACCAGGAAATTCCGATGCAGATCGCAAAAAGCACGATAGACGGAATTTGTATACCCATTTGGCCGAGCACAATATTGGCATAGTGGGCAAAGCCGCCTTCTTCTGCAACAATCAGAGCGAGGTAAGCCAAGGTCAGTGACCAGCCGCAGATAATGCCAGCCGTTGAACCTAAACCTTTCGCTACATAAAGGTATAGTGCTCCAGGAGATGCGGAATGGCTAGCAAAACATTAATGTTAAGACCCACGAAGATCAACCCAATTGTAGCCATCACAAAAGCGAACCAGGCTCCATTTCCGGCGTTCGCAAATACTAGTGGAGCATTCAATGCGGCTGTCAATGTGGGGGCAATTAGAGCAATGGACTGAGCAAGAATTTCTGGGAAAGAAAGACAGCTAGGACGAAGCCCTACAGGCATTTTTGCTGGATTGGCAGCCATAATTTATAACCGCTAGAGAGTTAGATTTTTGATAGAGTGGCGGATGGCCCTGGTGCAATACTTGTTGCGAAGTTAGGGATTAACTTTTAGAAGCAGTTGATACCCTTCTATCCCTATCATCAAGAAAATTTATGAAGCGTATTTGGGAAAATTAAGAGACTCTTGATAGAAGCGATCCCTCATGTAATCAGGTATAGCTAAACAAAGTGAACAGATCAGTTCTAGAGACTAAACTAGAATCTAAAACTAATCTATTCAGTTACCCAACCTTGAATTGACCTACACCTTCTTGGAGTACCTGTGCCACCTTTCGCAGTTCTTCAAAGGAAGCCGAAACTTGGCTAGCTTCTGTTGAAGTTTTACTAGCGCTGGCTGCTGCATCCTTCATGGTCTGAGTCACGACTTCAGAGGCTTGGGACTGCGTTACAGTGGCTTGAGCGATCGCTTCAACTAATTCACTAATCTGAGCACTGACGGCCGTAATTTTGTTCAAACTTTGGCGCGTTTCATCGACTAGTCTGGTTCCTGTTACCACTTGCTCAATCCCTGATTCCATAGCAGTGACCACTTCACTGGTTTCTGCCTGAATGTTGCTCACTAGCTTTCTAATTTCTTCAGTTGCTTCCGCAGATTGCCGTGCCAGTGAGCGGACTTCGTTTGCCACAACTGCAAAGCCTCTGCCTTCTTCGCCAGCCCGTGAAGCTTCGATGGAAGCATTCAGCGCCAGCATGTTAGTTTGGGCTGCAAAGGCACTAATCAACTCCACCACCTTAGAGATCTTTTGAGAAGATTCTCCCAGGTGTTTAACTTTCTTAGCCGTGTCAGCAACTGTGGCTCGAATCACCTGAATTCCATCGACGGTGCGGTTCATAACCGCATCTCCCTCTTCTACCGTTTGAGCCGCTTGTTGCACTGCAAGTTCTGCTTGCTCAGCGTTGGCAGCAACGGTCTGTACTGTATTTGCCATGTCTTTAACAATTTCTAGAGCCAGTGAAATTTCCTCTGCTTGCCGGAGCGCATCAGCCGAAAGTCCTTGAATCGAGGCTTCGTTAGTACTCGCAGTTGTCGTCACCTGGTAGGCTGCTTCCTGCACCTGGAGAACAATTTTCCGGAGGCTGCCTACAGTGGAATTGTAAGAGTCGGCAATTGTCCCAATTTCATCAACTGTCACTTTTGCCCGAACCGTCAAGTCACCTCGGCTAATTGGATCAACCTCCATCAGAAGTTCCAACGCACGTCTTTGTAAGCTTTCTTTTAACTGACGTTGTTCTTCGGCTAGTTCGGTGGTCTGCTCTAACAATTCGATCCGATAAATAGACAACCCTAGCTCATTTCCTAACCGTCTCAAGAAGTTAGTCTCTGGTTCTTGCCAGGTACGAACCGTCCCACAAGAGTGGGCAATCAGCAAGCCAAAAAGCTGTCCTCCTCCAAGTATGGGCACCACAATATTGGATTTGACATCCAGGCGTTCTAGCAGATTGAAGTGCTCTGGATGCAGATTAGACGTAGATACATCATGGGTGACTACGGATCTCCCCTGTCTATATAATTCCAACAAGTCCTCTGGAATACAGGTGTCACTTACATTGTTTTGAAGCGCACTACTCCATCTGTCCCCTACGGCTTCAGAGACAACTCCTGCATTTAAGCCCGTGTTAAAACGATAGATAACGACTCGATCGAGATTGAGGAACTGTTGGGCACCTACAACTGCCTGGTCGAGGATATCTTGCAGATCCTCAGCTTGCAAAACTCCTGAGCCTTTTGCAGCGGTGAGTAGGCGTTCCTGTTGTACTTCAAACAATTGCTTCTCCAAAGCGTCCTGAAGGCGAATCGCCATGTTGTTGATGTTTGATCCCAGTGAAGAAATTTCGTCTCTGCCGTAGACTTCCATGCGGGTAGAAAGATCACCCTGACCAATTTTTTCCACTGCATCCGCAGCAGATAGAATCGGTCGGGTACCACGGTTGGCAACGTCAGCCGCGATCGCTGCCACAATTAGGGTTGAGATTGCTGTTCCCAAAACAATGGTCAACAATAACTGTCTTTGGGATGCAAAAGCAAGTTGTGTATCACTGGCAATTAACACCCCAAAGTTAAAGTCTGTCAAACCCGCTAAATTCTTGAGGGGCACATAAGTCAATAGTTGCTCTGATCCGGTGTCAGGGTCAGTATCTCGTACTGAGCCACCCTCTGTACTCGCAAGCTGAGCATAGTTGGCAAAATGCTCGGCAGCCGGTTTACCTAACCGGCTCTCGCTGCCAGCAGCCAGGAAATATTTGCCAGTGTTATCAACCACGTAGTATCGATCACCTTCACCGCCATACTCTTGAGCCACCTTGTTTAAGCTGTCCACTGGCAGCAAAACTCGAACGACTCCTTCAATTTTGTTCGTGTTAGGATCTTTGATCGGCGCAGCCAGGCGCATTGACAACTTTCCGGTTGCCCTGGCAATGGTAGGAGCGGTAATTGTAGGTTGCCCCGTTTGCAGAACTAGATTGAAGAAGTCCTCATTGCTGTGATTAGGAACAGGATCTCCTACATTTTGAACCAGGGTTTCCCCGTTGACATCGAATACCGCAGCACTGGTATAGGCCCCATACAGACTGATGTATTGGTTGAGCAATGTCGTCTTTTGCAAGGGTGAGGTGGCTAAAGCCACTTTAGGATCTGAAAAGATCGGCGTCTGCCCGATAATCTGAACGTCCGACAATCGGTCGTTCATATACACATTGATTTCATTGGCAAGCTGTGCGGCCCGATCTTTTTTATCTGCCTCAATTTGTTCTGTGATGGAGCGGCTAGCGAAGTTGTAGGCGGTCGCTCCAATGGATATAACTGGAACTGTTCCAAGTACAATTGCCAGAGCACTGGCTTTTGTGCGGACGCTTAGCCCACCCCACCAGTTTGGCTTTAGGGAGGCTTCCCAGGTTTCTACTTCTGGCTCCTGCTCTCTAGGTTGATAGTCTTGAAGGTCTTGAAGGTCTTGATCAGACTGTTGCCAAATGGAATCGGGCAGATCGCTCGTAATCCTTTGCTCTGTATTTTGGAGGTTTTCAGAGGTCGAAATGGACTGCTGAGGAGAGCCTTGGAAAGTAGACTTAGGAGACATCTGAGTCATGGGGTGAACCTCATTCTGATCAACAGAGTATTAGGAGA
>JAAUOQ010000444.1 GCA_012034795.1 Leptolyngbyaceae cyanobacterium CRU_2_3 | reverse complement strand
GCAAAAAGTGTGATGGGGTCCGATCGTGCTCGTCCGGCTGCTTTCCGTATTTTGGTGTTGCCATTCACCTTGCTTTTGGGAGTCAGCCCTCAGTTGTTACGAATCATTTCCTTTGCCTGCCTATGGGTGACGGTGGGATTCGTTTTTCTGGCAGCACGCAGCATTGCTGGACTGACTGGAGGAGCTTTTGCAGCGCTGTTTCTGATCGCTTGCCCGATCATCGTTGCGCCCAACCTGCGGTTTTATGTGGACTACCCGCTGTACATGCGATCGCGGGGATGATGTACTTTTTGCTCGCTGACTGGCAACGGCAGGCACCTTCACGCTGGGGCTGGGTGGGCTTGGGGCTGGCATTAGGACTTGGCGCTTGGTCTAAACCCCCGATCGTGTTTGTGGCAGCGCCAACGTTGTTTCTGACTGGCTTGCTGTAGCTTTTATCAAGTCATCAAGGGGCACACCTGGCAATCCTTGCTCAAAGCAGTCGCTTTGGGAATTGGGGTTATGTCTCCCTGGTGGGTAATCAATTTTGCCCCCACCGTCAAAAAAGCATTTCGCTCCAGTGGGTTTGTTGCCCATTCCCTGGGTCCACGGGGAGCGCCAGAGACGTTGCTCAAATGGTCGTATGGGTTTGTGCAAACGATGCTGGGTCCGGCACTGGCGCTGTTGACGCTGGCAATTCTGGTGTTTTTTTTGATGCGCCAATTGCGGGGTGCCAAGGGGCTAAATTGGGTGCAGGGAACGGCAATTTTGTTGGGGTTGGCAGGGGCTGTGCCGATGCTGATTACCGGTGCGTTTGCCACGAATCACAATTTTCGGCTAATTGCTCCGGCGCTGGTGCCTTTGGCGATCGCCGTTGGGGGTTAGCCGCCCTGACGGGCTGGACCACTTCTCGTTGGTTGTCAGCCGTGGCAACGGTGCTTTTGGGGTTTCAATTCACGGTGATGCTCAGCCCTTCTGCCAGTGACGGCTTACCAGAAGGGATGGATTGGGTGCAGGGCAAACGGCTAGCAATTGGGGGCAACCCCACAACGGTGATGCAACGATCGGAGCAGTGGAATTGGTTTTCGCTCAAACGTCTGTGCGACGATCGTCAACTCAAAGATCCTCTCATTGCTTACTTAGGAGCAGATGGCGCTTTTAATGTGCCTCAGATTGCCCGCCCCTGGGTTGAAAGCAATGAACCTGTGCGGCTCAACTGGCTGTGGAACGATCGCGAAGGATCCATTGATTGGAATCGGCTACAACGATTTGTCGCTGCTAGCGATGTGGTTTTAACCGCGCCCAATTAGTGGGTGGAGAGATCGATCGTCAACGCTTCGACAATCAACACAATGCAGAGATGGCAGCGCTGCTGCAAACAATCCTCAATTTGCGCCCCCAATTGAACTGCAAATGGGACGGTTGCGCCCTACTCAAGTGCTAGTATTTCTGCGAAAGCCAAACCAATCCCCGGACCCCATTCCTGATGAAATGAGAACGAATCCATTTCAGTGAAGGGGTAATGGCTGAGCGATTCCTTTACCCATCGCCTTGGAGTTGAGGATCTAATTCAACGACATCCTCAAATTCAATCATTCCACGAGAGACAGCCCATTCGCCTGACATACCAGGCTTAGCATCAAGCTTACTCCATTGCTGAAGCGAAAAAGAACCGACCTCACTCATGGGGGGCGCACATGAGCCAACCAAGCTCATATCATTCATCAGAATGTTCCAAAACAGAGGCAGCTTGTCCAGGTTGGTTTTGTCTAAAAACCGTCCAACGCGACTCTTGGGAGCCAACAACCGAGTTAGCTCTGAAGAATGGGGCGAATTGGCTGGCGGCATCAAGGTTGTCCGAAATTTCCAGACACGGAAGGGTTTGCCCAACCGACCGCAGCGCATCTGGCTATATAAAACTGAACCGGGGCTGTCTAACTTAATTGCCAGGGCAATGGGTAGTGCCAGAAAAACCAGACCTAGCATTCCTAAAAGTGCAGCTATAAAGTCGATCGCTCGTTGGATGGGTTGATGCCGAACGGACGCTGCTTTTTCGGGTGATTGGGTTTCGGGTTTGACGTAAGTGCGGATAGTTTGGGTGCTTTCTTCGATCTTAAAGAGACGATCTAAACGCGCGGTTGCCAAAATCGCTTGAATATCAGGTCTCACGCTCCAGAGAACAATTTTGCTCTTGAGGCTCTTGGCAATTTTTAGACTATCTACGAGTGTGCCTAGACCCGCGCCATCAATTGAGCGGGTTTCGCTCATATCCAACACAATTCGGCTGGGGGGATTTTCTTCCAAACTATTTAGCCGAGCCAGCATCAAATGACTTTCGCGTGCCCCCAAACAAGGTGGTGTGCGAATCAACACCGAGTCTCTAAAACTGAGGCTATTGATTTCCCCATCTCCTTGGCGGGGGTCAATAACCTCCATGGGTACATGGCTATCTACAAAGGTGGCTTCAGGGTAGAGATCCGCTAGCTCTCGGCTCTGGACAATCAACTCATCAAAGCCTGACAAAGCCTTGAGGATCTTGGCAGAGAGGCTGAGTCGCTTCAGTCGAGTTTTGGACTCAACAAAAATCACTTGACTGCCATACACATACCGAGCCAACAGCAAGAAGGGGACAGCTACTCCGGCTCCTGTCGAGAGAATGACATCGGGACGATCGTCTCTCAGCACCTTAAATGCCAACAGCAAGTTTCGGATTAAGTTGGGAATATTCCGGTTGGTGGGGCTGTACGCCCAGTGCACTTGCCCCGAACAATCCCTCAAATCTGCCTCTGCGGTGGGATTGCGGAAAGTTACCCAAGACACGGATTGAAACTTTTGCCAAAAGGCTGCTAACCTCATCATGGCTTTGTAGTGCCCGCCCGATGAACAGACCAGCATCATTTTCTTGTGGGTTGAATGGGCACAGCAGGCTGACAATGCCTGACAAAGCGCCTCATCATCTGCTGCAATCTTTGGAGCTTTGGGGGCAGATAAAAAGCGCACTAAGTCTCCCGGAGATCGAGCAATTTCAATGCCTTGCCGCTCCATGGCATCTGCCATTTCCAATTGGTGATCATCCACATGTTCCCCGTAGCGATGGGTGCGTGGCACCAATACATAAGGCTTCCCTAGAGACTCCAGCAACAAAGCCGTCCCTTCACCGACAATGAGCAAGTCACCAAACCTGCCTGTTCCACCAGCGACTTAAACTTGGCTTCGGGCAAGCGGCGATAAACCTTAACATTGTCGGGTAACTCGGTTGAGGAACCGTATTGAACAATGACTTCCTCAGTGGAGTCAATGAACCGATAACGAATCAGAACATCAATCCAAGCCATCAAGGCATTGAAAGAATATTGTTCTGTTCCTACTGTAACTAAAATCATTGCAATGAAGTCCCGCAACTACAAGAGCGTAGGGCAGACCAGGGAAATTGCTCTCTGGATAATGCACAAAGTCTCGGCAGTTAAATTCTGTGCAAGCAAAACTCCATCCTGGTAAATGACCCAATTGTTTTCAAGCGGTACTAAGAGCTTCAGTACTTTAACTGATTAAAATAGAAGTACAGAAAAAAACTCTTAGAACAAATCAGGAGAGAAGGAATCAGAATAGGCACTGAGCTGACAGCCTTTGACAATTGCTTTGAGGGAAGTGATTAGGGAGATAAAGAGGAATTTCTCTCTTTAGGGGGCAAAGCCCAAAAACCTTCTTCAGAGCGAATTATAACGAGCCATCGTAGCAATTACTTACATTGCTTCGTAGTAATACAAACTGTCGCACAAACCCCATAAAGT
>JAAUOQ010000443.1 GCA_012034795.1 Leptolyngbyaceae cyanobacterium CRU_2_3 | reverse complement strand
TGACCGCCGCCTGAGGCCGTTCCGATGCTGCGCAGCCGGCTGACATCCCAAAGAACATCCCCACGGGGCGATCGCCATTCTCCTGATAGGGGCGATCGCCTCTTTCTAGTTCCTCGTGTTGTGCTTCATGTTTTGCCTCAGTGGCGGCGATCGGCTCCCCAGTCCTGGGTTTGGCTAGTGTCTGGCTTGATTGGGCTACTCGCCGTTATGTATTTTCAGATCCGCCTACCGCAGCCCACAGCTCAGGATATTTGCCGCTTAATCAAAAGCTCTAATGACGGAATTTGCCAACCCATCGCGACTGCAACTTCTCCCGCGTTTGGGCAGGTATTTGAGATCACTGGCACAATCTCGACTGCGCCTCGGCTAACGCGCAGCGATCGCTATCAATTTCAACTCGAAGCTCTAGAGGTTAGGGCTACTTCGCCGGATCAAGCTCTGGCAAACCCATCTGTGGCAAACCCATCTGTGGCAGATAAAATCGTGTTGCCCTTGCAGGCGATCGCTGGCTCAGTGTATGTGACTATCCCTCGCTCAACCGGAGAAGCCCTGTATCCCGGTCAACAGGTCGTGATTTTCGGCTCGCTCTACAAACCCAAGCCTGCTGCCAGTCCAGGTGGTTTCAATTTCCAAACCTATTTGGCACAGGAGGGCATCTTCACAGGATTAATCGGTCAGGAGATCAGTTTATCTAAAGGTCAGCAGCCGCAGCCACCGCTGCTTTGGTCGGTGCAGCGGCGGATTATTCGATCGCAGGAAGTAAAACTTGGCATTACTGAAGGACATTTGATCAGCGCCATGGTGATGGGTAAATCGGCAGTGGATGTCCCCTATGAGTTGCAAGATCAATTTCGGCAAGCTGGGCTGGCCCATGCCCTGGCTGCATCGGGGGCTCAGGTCTCTCTACTGATTGGCGTGATTCTGGCTCTGACTCAACGATGGCCAGCGCATTGGAGATTGGGCGCAGGTTCCACAGTGATTGCTGGCTACATTGGACTGACTGGTATTGAACCTTCTGTGTTGCGGGCAGGGGTGATGGGTGGCATTGTGCTGTTTGCGATGGTGGCAGAGCGTCAGGTCAAGCCGTTGGGATCATTGCTGATTGCAGCCGTGGTGTTGCTGGTCTGGAATCCCCTTTGGATTTGGCATTTGGGGTTTCAGCTCAGCTTTCTGGCGACGCTAGGGCTACTCATCACGGTGCCCGTAATTACACAGAAGTTAGACTGGATGCCCAGCGCCATCGCCCCGCTGTTTGCCGTCCCCCTTGCTGCCTATCTATGGACGATTCCGCTTCAGTTGTTTAGTTTTGGTGTAGTGTCGCCCTACAGCATTTTGGTGAATATCCTCGTCAGCCCCCTGATTGCGATCATCAGCTTGGGTGGTATGGTCAGCGCTGTTGCGGCATTGCTCTTGGCTCCCGCTGGCAGTGGCTTGGCTTGGCTGCTGCATTATCCAACCTGGCTGTTTATCAAAATTGCAGAAGTGAGCAATGACCTGCCGGGTAGCCAATACGCCGTTGGCACGATCAACGTAGCGCAGGTTTTGATGCTGTACGGGTTAATTGTGCTGATTTGGCGGTGGCAGCGATCGCACATTCACTGGTGGTTGGCTCTGATCTTAGGCATTAGTTTGGTCGCCGTTCCAGCCTGGGCGACCGCCACAAATTTGCTGCAAGTTACGGTTTTGCCCACCTCTACCACAGAGCCGGTGCTGGTGATCCAGGATCGAGGTAACGTCATTCTGGTCAATAGTGGCAACGAGAAAGATAGCCAATTCACCATTTTGCCTTTCTTGCAAAAGCAGGGAATTAATCAAATTGATTGGGCGATCGCCCCACGTCTTCAGGCTAGTGATTTGGCGGGTTGGCAGAAAATTTTGGAAACTGTACCAATTCACAGGTTTTATAACAATCCGGTTTCAGTCCAAGTTTCATCGAGCCGAACTGCATTCGGGCAAGCTTCATCGGGTCAAATTTCATCGGGTCGAGCAAACAGTCAAGTCAAACCTGGTCAAGTCAAACTTGGTCAAGTCAAACCTGGTCAAGTCAAACCTGGTCAAGTCGAGTCAAATGCAGAGATGGCGATCGCTTTCCCCAGACTGTATCGGGAATTTTTAGGGAAAATAAAAGCCCAGCAAGGTAGCGCCTTGCAACTATCTAGCCAGCAGCTTTTAAAGCTGGGTTCTTTGCAATTGAAATTGCTGGCAGCAGATGCTTCCGCCTTTCATCTGCAAATTGGCAACCAGGATTGGCTGTTTCTCAATCGTCTGCGATCGGGGAATTCTCGCCCATCTGGGTTGGCTCAGTTGCCGCAGGCACAAGTGCTGTGGTGGACGGGCAAAGAGCTACATCCCCAAATTTTGGAACAGGTTAAGCCCAAAGTAGCGATTGCGCCTAAGTTGGGCTTGCCTGCATTTTCTCCTACTAAAACATGGTTTGAGCAATGGCAGGTTGAGCTTTACGCGATCGAGCAAACGGGATCAATACAGTGGCAACCTGATCAAGGATTTTCAACGGCACTGTCTTCTAGCCAGGAATCCTAATATTTCTGCTTTTCCAAGATTCGCCTGTTGCTCCAATACACAGTAGAATAGTCTGTTGGAGAGGTGGCAGAGCGGTTGAATGCGCTTGACTCGAAATCAAGTTTGGGGCAACTCAACGGGGGTTCGAATCCCCCCCTCTCCGTCTCGATTTCAGCCTACAGCAAGGATTGTAGCCTTGCTGTAGGCGTAAAACAAACCCCGACTTGACTTAGTTAAAGTAAGTTTCTTAGGCTGAAACTGGATGATTTTTAAGTAAGAATTAGGTAAGGGTTGGGTAAGGGTGACTGATGAAGAAGATAAGATTCAAGCCGCTAATGCTCAACTGAGCAGGGTAAAGCTTAGCCTACGAGGAAAGAAGCTTTACGTAAAAGGTACGCTTCCGCCTAAGCCTGGAGAATATAAGGCGCGCCAACGAGAGATTCCAACAAATTGCAATGCCTCTCCCAGCCAGATCAAAATAGCCTTGGCGCTTGCCAAAAAAAATTGAAGCAGAATTGCTGCTTGGCAAGTTTACTTGGGACGACTATTCTAAGGAAAAATCTAAGCCTGCCGAGACGATCGCTGAATGGGTTGATCGCTACGAGCAAAACTACTGGGAGCGAACCGAGTGCAACCCAACAACCGAGCGATCGTTTGAAACAGGTTATCGGCACTATTTTTGGCAACTACCCCAGGATAAACCCCTCACCCTAGATCTGCTGCGAAGCACACTGCTGTTAAAATCTCCCGCAGCTACCCGCAGTCGCCAAATGTACACGATGTCTTACCGTCGGCTGGCGGAGTTTGCCAGCAGCAAAGGGGCGATCGATCGCCTGGAGTTGGAAACATTCCGGATAGAACTGCGGGAATTGCGAGGCGGTAGTGTTTCAGACTTGTTGTTTTCTACTTAAGATGATACGGTGATGAAGGTGTCGGCAATTGCAGCAACTTAACGATGGGATTAGAACCGATTTATTGCCCTGACTGTGATGGGATTAAAGTGATCAAACATGGCACGACTCCAGACGGCAAACAACGTTACTTTTGCCAAAACTTAGAGTGCGATCGACGGACATTTATCTTGCAGTATACCTATTGTGGCCATTCACCCGAAGTCAAGCAGGAGATTAGCGATATGGCTGTCAAGGGTAGTGGTATCCGAGATACAGCCCGTGTGCTGCATATCAGTCCCACGACGGTGATCAAAGAATTAAAAAAAAGATCGATATCTTCAGTCAGTTAATACAGCTA
>JAAUOQ010000442.1 GCA_012034795.1 Leptolyngbyaceae cyanobacterium CRU_2_3 | reverse complement strand
CCTAGGAGCAGCTGGCCAGGAGCTCTAGTCTCTCTACGAAAACGAATGCCTAGGACCCTAGGCAAACTAACCGAGCAAGAAAACAGAGCTAAAAAAGCTACGCTACTAGCCAAGTTGCCAATAGAGCAGCTTTTAGTCAATACCCCCAGGGGAATTCGAATCCCCGTCGCCTCCGTGAAGGGAGGTGTCCTAGGCCTCTAGACGATGGGGGCGTATGTGTTTCGCCTTTACTATCTTAAGCAGAGGCAATCTTTCTGTCAACTGCTACTGGAAATTCTGTGGGTGCTGTTGTACTGGGCAAATATTTCTTCAGGTCTTGGCTACTGAGCAAAAACCAAATTAGATAGGCGGCGATCGCCAATCCTGCTGCTGCCAGAAGTAGAGAAACCAGGTCAGGAACCCAATCGGGCAGATAAGGACTATGGGCAAAGATTGGTCGGGTGGGGTGAGTATTAGCGCGGATTGGAGTAGTGCGAGGATGAGACTGGCTACTGGCTGTCATATTCGATTTTGCTTGCGATTTTGTTCCAGACGCCGTATTGGGGGGTAAGCCATATGCCGTGCGGAACTGCTGAAATTTTTGGCTGACCGCAATCGGACGTTGCCCAGTCCGGCTCCACTGTAGTAAAGATTCTCCCGTAATGCCGCACAAGTTAACAGCCGGAATTTCGTAGAGACGTTGCAGTAGGGATCGATCTTTAGAAACCAGCACCACCAGGCTATTGGGAAAACTCTGAGAGAGTGCGAAGGCGCAACGCCCAACCGCTAACGAAACCCGCGAACGCCGCGTTAAAGCTTGCCCTGATCCCACCTTGAGGGAGGCATGATGCGCAGTCGTATCAGTGATTTGCCAGCCGCTGGAGGCATAGAAGCGATTGAAGGCTTTGGCAATGCGCTCCAAGTCTGGATCAGGGGAGCGATCGAACAATAGCCGCATTTCCTCATAAACAACCTGGGGAATATAGCAACTGCCAACTCGCGAGAATTCTCGCCACTCGCTAGGAGAGGCAACCGACAATGCGCTGATATCAAACACGAGAATTACAGGGGGAACCGCGACCATGGTAGATAACCTCCGAAGTTTAACCTCCTATACCTAACCGACCTGCCAGGCTTGGAGTTAAGGGTAACAATGTGGCAGCCATCAGAAACAGAATCAGCAAACCTAGCGCAGCCCTAGCATCATTAGGCTCGGTCAGTTCATTCAGTGCGGGACGCTCTAAGTCTCGTTGGAGGAATAGTATGGCGATCGCCCAATAGAGGGCCAAGGGATTGACCAAAGCGGCTAAGCCTAGCACAATCAGCGATAAAACAGTAGTACGAGCTGCCACTTTGCGTCCATAAATGGATTGCATAATGCGTCCGCCATCTAGTTGACCAGCAGGCAGCAGGTTAATGGCTGTAATCACCAGACCCAGCCAACCGACTACAACCAGCGGATGCACGTTGACCAGCGACTGCTGAAGCATATTCCCTAAAATCACTTTGGCAAGTGTACCAACCAGAATTGACCCTTGAAAAAATTCTGAAGGGAGTTGGAAGAAGCTGTCTGCGTGGGATAAGAGCAACCCTGTGACTAGCATGCCCAAAGAAACCAATCCACCGATCGCAGGGCCCGCAAAAGCAATATCAAATAGGGCAGTCCGATGAGGGAGGAGGGAAACAAACCGAGTAATGGCACCAAAAGAACCAATTTGCAGAACAGGTAAAAAGAACGGCAAAGTTAGCTGCACCTGATAACGCTTTGCCACCAGCCAATGCCCAACCTCATGAATGGCCAGGATCAACAAGATCCCTGAAGCGATCGGTACAACCTCTGTCCATCTTTCTGGAGCCACAAAGAAATCAAACCCCAGCATCAAACCGCCCGTTTCCAGACAAGTGGCGATTGTGGCCAGTACTAATCCTACTGCTAGCAAAGTTTGTGTCAGCGTTATAGGTTTCGGATCGCTGCTGCTAGGCAACACTACGACAACGGGTTTCTGTTCTACCCCTTCCACAAGAAACAGGCGATAGCGATCATCTAAGCGCTCTTTCAGAGTAGCCGCGAGGCGATTGTAGCTTGCTTCCGGCTCTCCTCGCAGGTTGCCCTTAAAAATAGCACCATTTTGGTAAGCAATTGTTTCAACTGCAAAAAAAGTATCGACTCCAAAAATTCCACGAATCGCTTGCAGATCGGCTTCGGGAATGATGGGCATAGCTGGATCTTTTACAGGTTCAGGCAGGGTTTTGGGTGCAGCATCAACATGAGGTGAAGCTGGCTCAACGCTGAAGTTGACCTGAGAAACAGCAGATGACTCTGAAGTGGGTGGCGATCGCTTCAGCAGCTTTTCGTCTCCTACCAAATCTCGTAACCACCTACCAAGGGCGATGTAAACTAGCGTAGAACCTACCAATAGAGACAACACGCCCACCAGACTAATGTAGATCCCTGCCGCAGCCGTTCCAAAAAATAGCAGCCAAGGCAACATCAGCGTGACCGATTGCAGCCAGGCTAAGATGCCTGGCTTGCCAAGGGGGATAGCCCGGTAGAAGCCCCACCCCAGAACTCCCAACGCAACGAGTAAAATCAAAACAGTAATCATTTAAAGTCTCTCTGTTTTTTCACAGAGTCATTCAAGCACCAAATTAAGCCATTAAGAATAGTCAGAGGGATTTGTGTAAGACCCTTCTGTGTAGACAGACCTACAAAACTCATAAAGAGCTTTTAGTTAAGAGCTTTTATATATTGTACGGTTAAGAGATTGTACGGTTAAGAGATTGTACGGCTTGCCGCAAGTTTCCTTGGTGGTCGGTCAGCAGGCAATCGCCCGCTTCTCGATCCAGCCCTGTCCAGTGCATGAGCAGAGCTAACTTTACCTGAAAATTGCTTTGTTCTAGCAGTGTAACGGCTTCTCCTCGGTTTAGATCGGTTAGATCTTGCAAGATTCTGAGGGCCCGATCCTGAAGTTTCGTGTTTGTAGCTGCCACATCCACCATACGATTGCCATACACTTTGCCCAGTTTCACCATTACCCCTGTGGAGAGGATATTGAGTGCCAGCTTAGTGGCAGTGCCTGCCTTCAGACGAGTAGAACCTGCCAGCACTTCTGGTCCCACCAGCAAGCGAATATTAATCTTAACCCCGTCTAGGCTCACCTGCTCTATTGGCACACAAGCAATAAAAATAATTGTGGCTCCGCGCTGATGGGCTGCCTGCAACGCTCCATGGACATAGGGTGTTGTCCCACCCGCAGCAATGCCAACTACTACATCAGAATCTGTGACCTGGCGCTGAGCGATCGCCTCTGCCCCTGCTTCTGCTTGATCTTCTAAACCTTCAGAACTCCGCACTAGCGCCTCTGCGCCGCCTGCAATGATGCCTTGCACTAACTCAGGCGGAGTGCAAAAGGTGGGCGGACACTCGGCTGCATCCAATACGCCCAATCGTCCGCTGGTGCCTGCCCCGATATAAAACAGCCGGCCACCCTGACGCAGGGCAGTAGCGGTGCAATCAATGGCTTCTGCCAAAGCAAGCCGGGCAGCAGCAATGGCAGCGATCGTCTGAGTATCTTCTTGATTAAACAAATCAACAATTTCCAATGCCGTCATTTGGTCGAGGTTTTGGCTATTGGGATTGACCTGTTCGGTGAGAAGATGCCCGCGTTCCACTAAATCTTTCATCAGAATCCTCCGAGAAACCTTGCCGTTCTAGGGCAGAGAGGGATAGGAGCGTTGATTAAGCGGGGTTCAATACCCCCGAAATCAACACACAATCTTTGAAAAGCACCAAGTATT
>JAAUOQ010000051.1 GCA_012034795.1 Leptolyngbyaceae cyanobacterium CRU_2_3 | reverse complement strand
CCCGATTATAGTCAGCGATCGCCGCTTCCCACTTGCCCCAGTCCTTCCAGTGCAGTACCTCGATTGAGGTAGGGGTCAGGAGCAGTAGGAGCCAGCTTAATCGCTTGATTGTAGTCCGCGATCGCCTCCTTCAAATGGTTCTGACTGACTCTGGCGTTCCCGCGATTGCTCCAAATGGCAGGTTCTTCAGGCAACTGTTCCAGCAATTTAGTCCAATATGTTTCAGCCGTTGCAAAGTCTGCCATGTTGGTGGCTGCAAACGCCTTAGCTCTCAACTCTTCCAGAGACAAAGGCACGGTAGGTTGAGAAGAATCCGTTAAAGCATTGATCTCATAACGGTAAGATTGAGCCTCAACAGGTAGGGATGTACCGATCCAGGCAAAGACGGTTAGTAGTAGGGCAAGCAAGAAGCTGATCATGGATTAGATCATGACAGGTTTTCAGCTTTCAAACAATCATCCTAAATAGAAAAGCCGCAGCTAGACCATCAATGCAGAATCTGCCTGTGCTGTAGCCATAGTGCCAGAGTAAACTAAGCCACGTTGCATGTCGAGCGTCAAAATTGCGCCATCTCGAATGATCTCTGTGGCATTTTTGACGCCCACAATCACAGGAACCCCTAGCCTTAAACCAATCACCGCTGCATGACTCGTCAAACTATCTTCTTCAGTCACGACTCCTGACGCCTTTTTAATAGCTTCTATATAGTCGGCACTGGTTTTGGAGACTACTAAAATTTCGCCTGGATGAAAGCTACCCAATTCCCGGCTATCGTGCGTCACCCTAGCCCGACCACTAACCGAGCCTTGCCCAATTCCAATTCCCTTGCCCAGAACTGCCGTAACGACATCAACTTTGATTAAATCTGTAGAGCCTGCCACGCCTTGCAGTGTCCCCGCTGTCATCACCACCAGATCGCCTTGGTGCAGTAGCCCCTTCTCTTGAGCTACATTCATCGCAGCTTGAAAAGTTTGACCTGTAGAAGGTAAATTGAGCACTAGCAAAGGGCGAACTCCCCAAACGAGTTGAAGCTGCCTGGCTACATCTACGTGAGGTGTAATTGCCAAAATGGGTTTACTGGGGCGGAACTTAGAGACGTTGCGGGCCGTTGCCCCCGTTTTGGTGAGGGTCATGATCGCAGAAGCATACAATTGTTCTGCAATCCGACCTACAGCTTGGCTGATGGCATTGGGAATCGATCGCCCTGGAATATCTTCAGGGTTGCGGGACTTTTGCTCCTGCTCAATCCGCATGGCAATCCGCGCCATTGTCTCCACTGCCTGCACCGGAAATTTCCCAACTGCCGTTTCATTGGATAGCATGACAGCATCCGTACCATCCAGAATGGCATTGGCTACATCGGAGATTTCAGCCCGTGTAGGGCGAGGGCTATTCACCATGCTGTCGAGCATTTGAGTAGCTGTGATGACGGGAATACCCAGACGATTTGCAGTCTTAATCAGCCGTTTTTGCAACACGGGTACATCTTCTGCGGGTAGCTCTACACCCAAATCGCCTCTGGCTACCATGACACCATCGCACAGCGACAGCACTGCTTCCATTTGTTCGATCGCTTCATGTTTTTCAATCTTGGCGATCACGGGGACATTTTTTCCCAGCACTAGCAATCAGTTCTTTGATCTCCAAAACGTCCTGGGGATTACGGACAAAACTCAGCGCCACCCAATCTACGCCTTGATCCAAACCAAACATTAAATCTTCTCTGTCTTTGTCTGTTAAAGCCCGGATCGACAGATAAACCCCTGGAAAATTCACTCCTTTGTTGTTGGATAACGGGCCACCTACCACCACTTTGCAGTGAAGCTCTTTAGCGACCTTATCGACTCTGTCAACCCACATCTCGACTCGACCGTCATCTAGCATAATCACTGAACCTACCGGAACTTCATCCGTTAAAGGCTCATAGGTGACAGAGCTAATTTCTGACGTACCCGGAACTGGGTTGCTGGTCAGGATAAAGCGATCACCCTTCTGTAAAGTAATCGGCCCTTCTTTAAACCGCCCTAGCCGAATTTTGGGTCCTTGCAGATCCTGTAAAATGCCGACTGGCTGGTTGAGTTCAAAGGAGATCTGACGGATCAGCCGAATGCTCCGCTGGTGGTCTTCGTGAGTACCATGCGAGAAATTAAGACGCAGTGTAGTAGCTCCTGCCTCAATTAGCTCCCGCAGTACTTCAGGTGAACTGGTGGCAGGCCCGATCGTAGCAACAATTTTGGTTCGGTGGAGAAAATGCTGTGGTTGCATGGCGGTGTATGCGCAGAAAAGAGCTGTCTACGATTACTAACTACAGTAGCTCTAACTACCATAGTGCTGATCATTGGCGAAGCAAGAGGGATACTACCACGTTTAGCAGCCCTTTATATGAATTGCAGCATCTTTAATAAAATTGTGAGGAAAGCGGAGAATGATCGGGAGGTGTTCCGATGTTCTCCGCTTTGTGGGGGTTCTTGTGCCCTTGCCTGTGCATACGCGGCTCTAACGTAGGCGCTCCGCTGTGCCTCCATCCGCTCTGTCTAAAAAGGGGCGAAGGTTGATGCCGTCACTGGTACCCCGCTGACGGCGACCAGATGGGGCAGACAAATCCACACCAATCGCCTGGCCAATTTGGTTAAGTAAGCCCCCGCTATTGCGACCTGTGAAGGTATTAACGGCACCCGTTTGCTGTCCACTGTCGGCAACAGTCAAGTTGGAAAAGACGCGATCGCGCGTTGAAGTGGGGTCTTGTCCAGGGGGAACGGTTAACACAATTCGGCAAGACGGTACGAATTCTGTGGTAACACAGACCGTGTTGTAGCCATTTTCAACTGCTGTCCGCAGTTCTAACAGTCCATCAGGACGATAAAATTCCAGTCGGCGGCTAATTTCAGAGCAGCGTCGTTCGGGTGTCCAGCCGCCACCCATTTCACCTGGCTGCGCCCAAGGATAGGTTTGATTGGGCTGACTTTGAGGACTATACATGACGGTGTATTCACCGTTGTCCAATTCGCAACTAAACCGAGCATTGCTGGGAGGAGTAGAACCCGAATTTGATGGGGTTTGGGCGAGTCCAGCTTCCACAGGCACCAGTGCCCCGGCACTGATGAGCAGCGTTAGGATGAATCTCAGCCTGCGTTGATTTTTTTGGTGCATTATTTGATTCATTGGAATGTGCTCCGTTGGGTGTCACTCTAAACCCTAAACTCCACTAGACCTCGGTAGACGATAGCTCCTCCATAGAAGTTCCCGTTTCTGCTGCCGTTTCTGGCTCCAGCATGATCAAGGGTAAACAAAGGGTAAACGTTGAACCTCGATCGATCGCACTTTCAACGTGGATTGTCCCCCCCATTCTTTCGCAGAGCTTGCGCGTAATCGCCAACCCTAGTCCTGTCCCCCCGTATTTCCGAGTAGTTGAAGCATCTGCCTGAGTAAAGGGCTTAAACAGCTTCTCAGTTTGCTCTGGCGTCATGCCAATTCCAGTATCACTAACCTTGAAGATCAAAAAGTCTACCGCAGACAACGATGGGCAAGGACTGACTAAGGTTTGCCCATTCCTGTACTCTAGGGTTAAAGTAACTACTCCATCCTGAGTAAATTTACAAGCATTACTCAGTAGATTTAACAGACATTGACGCACTTTCATAACGTCACTGTGCATGATGCAAGAGTCTGGAGGGCAACAGATTTTTAACAGATTATCATTTTGCTGAGCTAGGGGTTGAATAGTGGTAACAATATCTTGAATCAGTGCAGTCACGTCAAACGTTTCTGGATTGAAGGTCATGCGATCGGCTTCAATTCTTGACAAATCTAGGATGTCGTTGATTAGCCCTAGCAAGTGCCGCCCAGAGGTGTGAACGCGCTGAAGATCGCTGGCTAGATTGGTTTGCCCTGTTTCAAAGGCTTCTTCTAAAAGCATCTCGCTGTAGCCAATGATCGCATTCAACGGGGTACGGAGTTCATGGCTCATGTTGGCCAAAAACTGGCTTTTAGATTGACTGGCAGCCTCAGCAGCTTCTTTGGCTTGGTGAAGAGAAAGGGCAGCTTTTTTTTGATCTCGCTCATACTCCTGCAAGGCTGTCAACATTTCGTTGATGGCAGCACCTAACTCTGCCAATTCATCTCGTCCAGATATCAGCACTCTAGCCGCTAAGCCTTCCTGAATGTCGATTTGGCCCACCTCTCTACTGAGTCGAGCGAGTCGGGACAACACAATTCTTTCTAACCAGATGATGGTAATAATCCCAAAGCCAATATCGGCCGCAAAAATTGACCAAGCTAGATAGCAAGTTGCCGTTTGTCCCTGCTGATAGACCGTTCTAGAAGAGTTGACTCGCAGCATCAAAGAAGGCTGACTGTAAATATCGGGGATGAGAGTGTAGCCAGCAATCGTTTCTTCATTCAAGGGCTGAGGGACAATGGGCTGTTGGGGAGAAAGTTGCGATCGCATCGCCTGAAAATCAGGTGGGCAGTTTAGGGTCATTGATTGGCAATAGCCTTAAGGCGAACTGTTGGGTTTGCGGCAGACGAGCTATTTCCTCAGCCGTCAAGTAGCGCCCAACCAGTAAGGTTCCTCGGATAGGCCCCTTACCGTCGCTGTTAACTAGGGGGCGGGCAGCTAGCATCATCACGCCCTCTGGTAAAACTAGTAACCCATATTTACTATCGTTGGCTGATTGATGCTGTAACAGCATGTTGTTTGAGACAACTTGCTGCTGCACAGAATTAGGAATGGGGATCAGGCGCTTGGTTTGGAGGTTAAACCCTGTGCCATAGATCATCTGTCCTGCTCGGTCAACAAATAAAATTAAATTGACTCGAATATTGGCTAGAGACTGCGGGTTGAGATTGACTCTCTCAAATTCTGGCTTTTGACCTGCTATAAAAGCATAGGAATCATCCCAAGCCGACCAATCGGCAAAGCGATCGTTGAACTGGCTGTTAATTTGGTCAATTGCACTGACCATTACTTTTGACGGTTTCACGGGTTTTCTCCTGTTCTACCTGTCGAAAGCTGCCTACCAAAATGTGGGAGGCGATCGCATATAGCACTAGGTTTAGCCCCACTAATGTAGTGCCGACAATTAATAGGGCTTTTTGACGCAACCTCATCGCTAAGTAGCCTCATCGCCAGTCAAAACGCAATGTCACATTGATATTCCGCTAGTTTCTGCCACCCAGACTCTCAGGGCTAACTCTAGCGTTCCCCAAAGTTAGCTTCCAACCTATATGAGGGCACTGCCAAAAATAGGATTACCCTGGAGCGCCCACCCAGATTACTTTAACGGAGGTGCCGAGATGGCAATCGGCGGCATACTGGTTGACGATTGCAGGTGCTGCGTATGCCACCACTCTTTCAAGGGCTGAGACAATTTGACCGCATAAAGTGTGACTACAAAAGCTCGTCCAGAGGATTCCTGCCCCAGAACTTCCACACAGTAAGACGGACTACTCTTCGTGGCGATATCAGGAACAAATCGTTTGCCAATCCGCCGCCAACTGGGTTCTTTCGTATGCCATTGAATCCGGCAACAGGGCCAAGGCAGTTCTTCTCGGTCAAATAAACGACAGCAAGGCCCAATGACTTGGTAGGTAAAATGTCCGCCGAAGCTCTGAAAAATTTGACCCGCCTCAAGGGGGTGCTGGAGAAACTGCAAACGGACTCCACCTCCTGAAAATTTTTCTAGCCAGAAGTAGTATTGGCTCAGTGGCATATGATTACACCACTAAACTCACCCAAATCATAGAACTGGTTGAGAGGAGTTGCAACATCGTGTTGACATGGGCAGAATCTAGACATAAAAAATAAAGGCGATCGCCCTTCAATCAAGCAGCGATCGCCTTTATTGCCTCAACGGATAGAAAAGTCGTTTACCAGCTTGACTTAACGACCCCAGGCAGCAAACCCTGGTGTGCCATTTCCCGAAAGACGTGACGAGATAGACCAAAATCTCGGTAGTACCCTCTAGAACGACCTGTCATCCAGCAGCGATTGCGGACACGGGTACGAGCGCTATTGCGGGGTAGCTGTTGAATTTGGCGATGAATTTCTAATCTTTCTTGCTGTGATGCGGCGCTGGAAAACTGCTCTTGCAAGGCTTCCCGCTTTTGAGCATATTTTTCAACCATCCTTATGCGCTTTTTCTCCCGCTCAATCATGCTCTTTTTTGCCATGAAAAATCTTGTAATCCCAGTTTAGACAGCGTTTTCCATTATATCTATTTTTTACGGAAGTCAAGCTAAACCTATGAGTTTAGCTTGGCTAGAACCTAAACAAGGGGAACAATTGGTGGAGAAAGAGGCGCTGAAATCAGTTTTGCCCGATCTTTAGTCAGATCTTTTGTCCAACCTTTTGAAGGGCATAGATCTGCCAACCAGCAGCGATCGCAGCAGGGATTACGGGCATTACACACTGCTCGTCCATGATAAATCAGGCGAATCGACCAATTTTCCCAATCGGGCTGGGGTAGCAGCTTCATCAAATCCTGCTCAATCTTAACGGGATCAGTTTCCTGAGTAAGACCTAAGCGATGAGTTAAGCGCTTGACATGAGTATCAACTGTCACCCCAGCATTGATGCCGTAGGCATGAGCCAACACCACATTAGCGGTTTTCCGCGCCACTCCAGGCAACTTCAGCAGTTCCTCCATGTGCTGAGGCACCTCTCCCCCAAACTCCGTCATAATCATCCGGCAAGCCGCCTGGATGTTTTTGGATTTGTTGCGATAAAAGCCGGTGGATCGCACCAGATTGATAATTTCGTCTAAATCGGCACCGGACAAAGCAGCCGCATCAGGAAATTGCCGAAACAGTTCTGGTGTAACCCGATTGACTCGCTCATCCGTACATTGGGCTGACAAAATTGTCGCTACCAGAAGTTGCACAGGAGTTTCATAATTTAACGAACAGGTGGCATCAGGATACATCTGCTTGAGGCGGGACAAGATTTCCAGCGCCCGCTGTTTCTGAGACGCCTGTTTTTTAGATATCCGTTTTGAGGTCTGCGGCACTGAGGATTGGATTGCTCCTACTGAAATAGTTGTTGGAATACCTCTAGCTGAGTTGTATCCCGAACAATCAGGAAAATGCCCAAGCCGAGGAGTAAAACTAAACCCGTCTGCATCACGTTTTCTTGGATACGGCTAGGCAAGGGCTTCCCTCGCAAAGCTTCAATGATCAAGAAGACCAGTTGCCCTCCATCGAGAGCAGGCAGAGGCAGGATGTTGATGATGGCCAGGTTAATACTGATGATGGCAGCAAACGGAAACAGGCTACTGGCATGGGCAGCAGCTAAGCCTGCGCCCTGTTCCACAATTTTGACGGGACCCGCCACCTGTCCGGCTACGGCTGAAAAATTTGTAATCAACATCACGAAGCCTTGTACTGTGCGGACAAAGGTATTTTGGAATTGTTCTGCCGCCAAACTTAGCACCTCGCCAACACCCTTGGGACGGCGATATTGGGTAATGCTGCCATTGGGGGCAAGCTGAACACCAATGCGCGCCACGCCGTCTTCTCCGGTTTTAGGAGTGACACTGAGGTCCAGTTGGCGATCGCCCCGTTGCACCTGCAAGCCTACAGGTTGGTTGGGGCTGGACTTGATGGTTTCCATGAATGACTTGAGGGCTGTTTCCGATGCCTCCAGCCCCTGACCATTGATTGCTATGACAATGTCTCCAGATTTTATTCCAGCTTCAGCCGCAGGCGAATCTGGCGAGATGACTTCAGGGACCAACACGCCAGGTTGGTAGTCAAACTTTTCGGGAATTCCCACCCCAGTCAACTGGGCCACAAAGACAAAATAGGCAAAAATTAGGTTGGCGATGACTCCAGCACTGATCACAATAGCGCGATCGAAGACAGGTCGGTTGCGTAACAGGTTGGGGTCGTTGGGAGGAATTTCGCTGTCAGGGTCATCATCGGGAAAGCCAACAAATCCGCCTAGCGGAATTGCCCGGATCGCATACTCAGTTTCTGCACCCTGATATTTCCAAAGCACGGGTCCAAAACCGATGGAAAAGCGGTTAACATGAATGCCTTGAAGCCGAGCCGCTGAAAAGTGCCCTAGCTCATGAACCACAATCAGAAGTGCAAGAACTGCGATCGCCGCTAAAACTGACATAAACCCTGAAGCCCTAGTTGAGTTGGTTAGTTGAGTATCTTATGGTTGAGTTATCTTAGTTGAGTTGTCTTAACTGATGTTGAACTTGTGTTGAACTCTGTTGAGTATCTTAACTATTTTTAGGATGGGTCGTGAGTGACCGTCGCAGAGTAAGTCATGGGTGGCTTCTGGCAAAATTAGCATGGCATCACCAAACGAGTAAAAGCGATAGTTTTGAGCGATCGCCTCTTCATATAACGCTAGCAATCTTTCCCGGCCGATTAAGGCACTCACCAGCATCAGTAAACTAGACTTAGGCAAATGAAAGTTGGTAATTAGTCCCTGAACCACTCGCCACGGGTAGCCAGGGTAGATAAAAATTTCTGTTTTACCGCAGTAGGGCTGGAGCGTGCCGCTCTGGGCAGCCCCTTCCAAAGCCCGCACTGCCGTTGTCCCCACTGCAATGATCCGGCCGCCGTTCGCCTGGGTTTGATGCACTTGCTGTACGGTTTCTGGGGAAACTTCTAGCCATTCACCATGCATTTGGTGTTGGGTAATATCTTCAACTTCTACGGGGCGGAAAGTACCTATTCCAACATGCAATGTCACATAGGCTTGCTGAATTCCAGCCTCTTGCAACTGAGTCAGCAATTCGGGTGTGAAATGCAGTCCCGCAGTGGGAGCAGCAACGGCACCAGGGCGATCGCCATACACCGTCTGGTATTCTTCTGGATCTGCCTGAAAGCTAGTAATGTAGGGGGGCAGAGGAACCACCCCCAGGCGAGGCAATAGCGGTAATAGCGACTGCCCCTCTGGTAGCTCGAATTGGAGTAATCGCCCACTGGTGGCAGGATCGATTGCCATGACTTTGGCTTTGATCACTAGATTTTTGGTGTTTTCTAGCTGGGTGTTTTCTAGCTGGGTGTTTTCTAGCTGGGTATCTTCTGAAAGATCAAACTCAATTTCTGCACCAGGCTTCAAGCGTTTTCCAGGTTTGACCAGAGCCAACCAACTATTTTGACGCTGTTCTTCTAAAAGTAAAACTTCGACAGTTGCACCCTCGACTTTGCGTCCGTAGAGTCGGGCAGGAATAACGCGGGTGTTGTTTAGCACCAATAAGTCTCCAGGCTGAAGCAAGCCTGGTAACTCCCGGAAGATCCGGTGCTGATGGCAAGTCGTTGAATGAATGACTAGGAGGCGAGAACTATCTCTGGGGTGGGCAGGGTTCTGGGCAATGTGATCTTCAGGCAAAGTGTAGTCGTAGGCAGAGAGGGCCAGATCTGGCGATCGCTCAACTCGCTCTGTTAGATTATTGGTTGCTGGTAGGGGATAGATCTCAGGTTTATTTCTCTCTGCTTGAGTCTTTTCTTTCCCAGGGTTCATTTTCACCGCTCCAAATTTAACAATTGTCTCTAATGCAGGTTGCTTATGCCTTCTGCTCAAATTGGGTGGAACTCCCTAGTCTACATCGGGGACTTCTCCCCTAGTAATGGGTATCGGTTCTTCGCGAACATAAGATAGTAGCATTTGCCAGGACTGCCCGCTATGGAATATATCTATTACCTTGCGAATGCCAGCCTGACGTTACGAGTGGTTGAACACCTGCATCGGATGCCCTGGTTTCCAGTTCGCTTCATGACGGTTATCCATCAAATCGACGGCTGGGTGGTTAAGGTTAAGTTAGGTCGCACCTTAGATGTCCAAGAAGACGGAGATCTAAGAGCTTTTTTGAACGAGTTAGGCATCCCCTACGAGCCTGAGATTCGGGTGCGGATGGCGATGTGGGGACTAGAAACAGGACAGTTACCCATCGAGGTAATGCGCCGCTACCAAGTGGCAGTTGTATCGCATGGTAGCCCTGATCGCACGGAAATTGAGGAATTTCGTAAACAGTTTGTGCAGGGGCTGGGTTACTGTCCAGAAACATTGGCGTAGAAAGGGCAATTGCGCTCAGTTAAATACGCTCAATCAAATACGCCCGGAAAATAGTGTTCGAGCGTTAGGCAGTGGTGAGCGATCGCACTGCTCCTTCATTTCAATCGAAACTGGATTCTGAATTGCCTCTGTGCTTTGCCCAGACGCAGAAGTAGGTCGTTTTCGGCAAGAGACAAGCGCTACATCAAATCGGCAGGGTAATTCCGCCAGGTGTGGATAGTTTGCTAGAAAAAGTTGAGCCGATCGCCAGAGTTTATCTTGCTTGCGAGGCGTGATCGAGAGCAGCCCGTTGGTATCCCAGTTGCCGCTACTGCGGGCTTTCACTTCTACAAAAGCTAGCGGTGTTTGGGTGCTAGCTGGATTAGCAGTATAAATAATTAAATCTAGCTCTCCTAGCTTGCAGCGCCAGCGGCGTTGCAAAATTTCCCAGCCCTGCTGAATTAGCCATTGTGCTACCAGATCTTCTGCCAGTTTACCTAGTTCCAAACTAAGCTGTCTGGTTGATTTGGGTGATTGTGAGCCTAGAGAGTGAGGGGAAACAGAATCAGCCATAGAGATCGGACATAAAGTCAGCTATAGGAATCAGCAGAGATCACCCACAGAAAGCCGGTCTATCTAGATGACTCAGCTAAATGTAGAGTGCCCGATCGCCTCAATCCTCAATCCTCAAAACCACAGATTCAGGTAGGATCAAGAAAGACTCAGGGTCAGGTGGCTCTAACTGCCCTAGTAATCTGTCGTTTCAATGTTTTGAGTCGATCGACCATGGTCAAGCTATGTCGTTCTTGCAGTTTTGCTTTGAGTCTGGTTTTGAACTGGGCTATAAGTCTTGTTCGCAGTTTTGCTTGCAGTTTTACATTGAGTCTGGTTTTGAGTACGGCGATCGCCTTCTTCGGGGGAAATATGCCTGTAGCTTGGGCTGAAGACTTTAACCGTGCTTTTTTAGTCAACGAAGATTTTTCAGGTAAAGACTTGAGAGATGCTGAGTTCACAAAAGCCAACATGCGGAACGCCAACCTCAGCCATACTAATTTGCAAGGGGTTCGCTTTTTTGGAACGAATCTAGAGGCAGCTAACCTAGAGGGGGCAAACCTGACCAATGCCACCCTAGACTCGGCGCGGTTAGTGGATGCCAACCTGACGAACGCCATTCTAGAAGGTGCATTTGCCTTCAATGCCAAATTCAATCGGGCAATAATTGTTGGAGCAGATTTTACAAATGTCTTGATGCGAGATGACATGCATGATCTGCTCTGTGAGCTTGCCCAAGGCACCAACCCTATTACAGGGCGCAACACTCGTGACACCCTGGAGTGTGATTAGGCAGAGTGTGACCGAGCAATACAGGCACGGAGCGAGGACTTAGCTAGTGGTCTGTCAATTTGATTTTGGCAAAACCCGCGTGGTCAAAAACTAAAGAGACTTGCACCCAAGGGCAACACGAGAGGCTAAAGCGATCGCTCAAAAATTAATCCGCTATACAACTGAAAGGCTTTATCCCACTGAGTGGGAGCCTTGCGAAACAGATCGATATGGGATGGGAAATCCTTGATCAGTACCAACTGTTCCAGCGTTGTCTCGGCAAAGGGGGTAAAGTCTGACCAAACTGGGGTTTTAGCAAGACGAGTGGCTAAAAAGTCTGTCAACTGGTTCCAGCGGATGCGGATCGTTGATTGAGTGTTAGAAAGTTGACCATCTTGACTGGCATCAAATACCACTCCGGTGTGAAACTGGTAGTCCCGATCGCAAAACCGTAAGATGCAGTTGCGCTGGGGTAGGTGCAAATCCAAAATCTGGGCATAATCTTGGGTTTCCTGGCGATGCTTCAGCCGGTTGCGAACATCCAAATCCACCACATCTTCAAAATGGGAAGCAGCCCCTCTACTCGATGGCTCACTTCGGACCAATGAAAGGTGATGGACCCAGGTTGATCTAGCTCATTTTTGCAAACGACCGTGGGCTGGGGTGAAGCTGCCTGAAAATGCTGCACCCGAAAGACTCGGATCTGCTGGATTGCCGACATAGCTACCCAAAAAACAGGGATGTTTGCCTGCTGAAGTTCTTGCCCATAGATCTGCAACTCGCCCATCTCTCCAGTCCGGTAGAGTCGCCAGCCGCGACTGGGGAGCAGCAGCCGGGCCGCATAAGCATCCAGTTTCATGATGCGGGCAAAGTTTTGCGCTGCTGTGATTTTGGCTTCAGGCGCGATCGGTTCTAGGATCAGAAATCCCTGTCCAGCATTGGCTGGATCAGCCGTAGCTTGGGCGATCGCTGCCTGCCGCTGGGCCTTAGCTGCGGCTTCTAGGCGTTGTAAGCCCTCGCGAGCTTGCGCCATGACTTTAGCATTGGTTGTTTCTTGCAAAAGCCGACGATAGATCGCATTAGCGGCTTCTTCTTTGCCTGATACTTCCTGAAGCCGCCCAATATATAGCTGTACCCAAACATTGTCCGGCGATTGTTGACGAAGCTGCTTTAAAAGCTGGGCAGCCGTTTTGTAATCTTGGCGATCGAATGCAGCGGCAACTTGGTTGAGCATGGCAAATCAGAAAGATGAAAGAGTAAGATGCATTGATTTAAAGACGCTTCAGATACCTAGCCTAAATGGTTTTGTCGGGCGGTGGCATCGCCTCGAATACGGAAGCCACTAGCGATAAAGCCACCAAGGGCGCAGTAATGGCTCGCAAAATCCGGGTACCTAGGGAAACAGGCTGATAGCCCAGCGCGATCGCCTGGGCAATTTCTGAATCTGTCCACCCCCCTTCGCAGCCCGTAGCAATAGTTATCGCTGAAGCAATGGGTTCTAAAGCAATGGGTTCTAAAGCAATGGGTTCTAAAGCAATGGGTTCTAAAGCAATGGGCTCTAAAGAGGAAAGTTCAGCGGAAAGTTCAACCGGCCGATGTTGCGACAGATCCTGTTCTCGAACGCTTTCTAAAGCTTGAAGCAGAGGCGATCGCCCACTGCGCTCGGCACAAATGTAACAGATTGAGTTTTCCGAATTCCAGATTTGGAGAGCTTCTGCCCAAGATTTTGGAGCCATCACATCAGGAATAATTTGTCGTTCAGATTGTTCGGCAGCTTCTTGAGCAATCCGCTGCCAACGATCGCGCTTTTGGGAACTGGGGTTAAGAACCGTGCGATCGCTCAAAATTGGCACAATTTGAGTCACCCCTAACTCAGTGGCTTGCCGCACGACATCATCCATTCCTGTTTTAGGCAAAGCAATCAATAGGGTGACGGAAATGGGTAGCTCAGTCTGTGCCTGGATGGGTTCGAGGATCTCGGCTGCTAAGCCACTCGTTAAAACTGAAAGCCACCAGTGGCCTTTTCCATCGATGGCAATGAAGCGATCGCCCGCTCGCAATCGTAGGACTCGCCCCAAATAATGTTGTTGAGCGGTAGTTAAAGCAATTTGTTGAGCGGAGATTTGGGCTGGGGCGATCGCTAAGTGCTGAAGTTGAATCATAAGCAAAACTCGTTAGCATCTACAAGATCTTTTTGCAACAAATGTTGCAGTTTTGTAACAATCAATGTTATATTTATTTACATAAGGTTACAGAGACAAAGTTACAGAGACAAGTAGGAAAAAGTTAGGGCGATCGATTGGGAGTCGATCAGATCAGGAAAAGCTTGCTTCGTTCACAGTGGTTAGCCTACAACGAGTTACTTCATGATGGGGTTATCTCACAATGAGCTACTTTACAATGGGTTACTTCATAACGACGACAAGCACCAAGCTCATTACCCTAACGCCATTCCTTTGAAGAGTTCAAATTTCCAGAGAGATTATTGAGAGGTAATGATGATGACAATGGTAATTTTGGTTTCTTTGTTCGTAGTAGGTTGGGTGGCCGTGGCTGTTGTGGGCACACAAGCCTACTTCCGGGGTGAGCAATCCAAGCCCATCCACGAGCGCAACTGGAACTCTGATTCTTTTGAAGCGATCGCCCTGTCTGTCACAGGAACTGAGGTTGACTATGGCACTCGTACCCCCGGCTACCAGCCATAGACCCATTCTCTTCAGCGATTTTGAGACATATCGCTACAAATAGGACGCTGTAGATGTAGCAATCCTAAATTAGTCATGAGAAAGCCAAGGAGGGGTTTGGGGGCTGCGTTTTTAAGAAGGGGCGTTACCTCTTCCACTCCTGCTTACAGATCGTTTGGGATTACTATAGCCCCTTGTAAATTTCAACGTTTCCAAAAGCCAAGAGCCTCTGAGGGATTATGCCTTCAGAGGCTTTTTATCTCAAAACAGGCTGGGCTTGCTCTCAATTAGTTACTTTCAGTAGATCGCAATGTTGTTTGGGGTCGGCGCGTCGGCGCCCCAAACCAACCAAAACCCTCGGTTTGAA